>NZ_JBEXTZ010000084.1:0-36198 GCF_040614195.1 Amycolatopsis sp. NPDC006125 | reverse complement strand
CGTGTCAAGGCGGGAAAGCGTGCCTTGACACGGCTGGTCGGCGACTAAAGATCGGCTGTGGATCGGGGGCGGGGGAGGTCTGGTTGGGGTAGTCGGCTGCTTTGCGTTGCCGGCCGGCGGTTTTCTTGTGTTGGCTAGTTCTTTCCGGCGATTGCTTCTGCCAGTGCCAGGATTCGCTGTGCGTTCTCCACGTGCAGGTTCTCGATCATCCGCCCGTCCACGGTCACCACGCCGCGTCCCTCGGCCTTGGCCTCCTCGAACGCGGCGATGATCTTCCGCGCCTGGGCGACCTCGTCGTCCGACGGCGCGAACACCCGGTTGCACGGCTCGATCTGTCCCGGGTGGATCAGTGTCTTGCCGTCGAACCCGAACTGCCGTCCCTGCAGGCACTCCGCCTCGAAACCGGCCAGGTCCTTCACGTCGTTGTAGACGCCGTCCAGGATGACCTTGCCCGTCGCACGTGCGGCTAGCAGGCACAGCGACAACCCGCCGAGCAGTGGGGCGCGGCCGGGGACGAACTCCGCGTGCAGCTCCTTGGCCAGGTCGTTCGTCCCCATCACGAGCACCGTCAAGCGCTCGCTCGCCGCCGCGATCTCCTCCGCGTGCAGCATCGCGACCGGGGTTTCGACCATCGCCCAGATCTTCGTCGCATCGGGGGCGCCGCCGAGCTCCAGCGCGCGCTCGATGTTGTGCACCTCGGCCGCCGAGTTGACCTTCGGCACGACCACCGCGGCCGGGCCCGCCTGGGCCGCCGCCCGCAGGTCCGCGTCGTGCCACTCGGTGTCCAGTCCGTTGACCCGGATGGTCACCTCGCGACTGCCGTAGTCGCCGGACGCCGCCGCCGCGCACACCCGTTCCCGCGCCGCCTCCTTCGCGTCCGGGGCGACCGCGTCCTCCAGGTCCAGGATCAGCGCGTCCGCGGGCAGCGTCTTCGCCTTCTCCAGCGCCCGCTCGTTCGCGCCCGGCATGTACAGCACCGAACGCCGCGGCTTCACTCCACTCATGCCAGCGCTTCCTTCGTCGCCTCGTCGTACGCCTGCTTCAGCTCCGGGTCGCGCTCGGCCAGCTTGTCCGCCAGCTCCGCGACCACCCGGCACTGCTTGACCGAGGCGTCGTCCTGCATCTTCCCGTCGATCATGACCGCGCCGGTGCCGTCGCCCATCGCCGCGATCACCTTCCGCGCCCAGGCGACGTCCTTCGGCTCCGGCGAGAACACCCGCTTCGCGATGTCCACCTGCACCGGGTGCAACGTCCAGGTGCCGACGCAGCCGAGCAGGAACGCGTTGCGGAACTGGTCCTCGCAGGCCACCACGTCCCGGATGTCCCCGAACGGCCCGTAGTACGGCAGGATCCCGTGCATCGCGCACGCGTCGACCATCCGCGCGACCGTGTAGTGCCACAGGTCCTGCTGGAAGGTCGTGCGGCCTTCGTGCAGGTCCTCGCCGACCGGGTCGGTCCGCACCAGGTAGCCGGGGTGCCCGCCGCCGACGCGCGTCGTCTTCATGCGGCGGCTCGCGGCGAGGTCCGCCGGGCCGAGCGAGATGCCCTGCATGCGCGGGCTCGCGCCGGCGATCTCCTCGACGTTCGCGACCCCGCTCGCGGTCTCCAGGATCGCGTGCACGAGCAGCGGCCTGCGCAGACCCGCCCGCGCTTCCAGCTGGGCCAGCAGCCGGTCGACGTAGTGGATGTCCTGCGCGCCCTCGACCTTCGGCACCATGATCACGTCGAGCTTGTCGCCGATCTCGGTGACCAGCGTGATCAGGTCGTCCAGCACCCACGGCGAGTCGAGGCTGTTGATCCGCGTCCACAGCTGCGTCGAGCCGAAGTCGGTGGCCTTCGCGATCTCCACCAGGCCCTGGCGCGCGGCCTCCTTGCGGTCCGCGCGCACCGCGTCCTCGAGGTTGCCGAGCAGCACGTCGACCTTCTTGGCCAGGTCGGGGACCTTCGCGGCCATCTTCGCGTTGCTGGGGTCGAAGAAGTGGATCATCCGCGACGGCAGCGCGGGGATCTCGCGGACGGGGTCGGGCGCCCCCACGGCGAGGGGCGCGAAGAAGTCCTTCGGCGAGCGCATCCGTCCTCCCTTGGCACGGCCGTGGTAACCGACGAGTAACCCTAACCACGAAACCAGGGGAACCGCTGCGGCGAAGCTCACCTCGGAGTGAGGTGCGGATGCGGAACTGGGCGGTGCCGGGGTTCACCGAGGTCGGGTTGCTGGGCGAGGGCGGGTTCGGCGAGGTCGTGCTGGCCAGGCACGACACCTCCGGAACCCCGGTGGCGATCAAGTACCTGTTCGGCAAGCACCTCGGCGACCCGGCGCGGCTGACCGCGTTCCGGCACGAGGCGCAGTTGCTGAGCCGAGTCCAGTCGCCGCACGTCGCCCGGCTCTACGAGTTCCACGAGAGCCCGCACGGCGCGGCGATCGTGATGGAGGCCATCCACGGCGTCTCCCTGCGCGAGGTCCTCGGCCACGACGGTGCGCTGCCGCCCGAGTCGGCGCTCGCGGTGCTGAAGGGCTCGCTGCTCGGGCTGGCCGACGCGCACCAGGCGGGTGTCGTGCACCGCGACTACAAACCGGCGAACGTGCTGGTCGGGCCGGGCCGGGAGAGCAAGCTGGTCGACTTCGGCATCGCCGTGCTGGCCGGGCGGCCCGGCGTGCCGGCGGGCACCCCGGCGTACATGGCGCCGGAGCAGTGGCGCGGCGGGCCCGCCACCCCGGCGACCGACGTGTACGCCGCGACCTGCGTGTTCTTCCAGAGCATCGCCGGGCGGCAGCCGTACGAGGGCGCGACCACCGACGAGCTCCGCGACCAGCACGAGAACGCGCCGGTGCCGCTCGACGCGGTGCCGGGGCCGGTGCGCGAGCTGATCGCGCGGGGCATGGCGAAGGAGGCGGACCGGCGGCCGTCCGCGGCGGCCGAGTTCGTCGCCGAACTGGAGACCGCCGCGGTCGCCGGGTACGGCCCGGACTGGGAGCAGCGCGGGTTGGGCAGGCTGGCGCAGCGAGCGGGAGCGTTGCTGGCGTTGTCGCCGCTGGCGCTGCTCGGCGCCGGGACCGCGGCCGCGCCGGGAGCAGCGGCGGGCGGGCTGGCGGCGGTCGGCACCGGCATCGGCCTCGGCGCGAAGATCGGCGCCACGCTGGTGGCCGTCGCGGTCGGCGTCGGCGCGGTGATCGGCACGATCGCGGTGATCGGCAACGGCGAAACCCTCCCGCCGGTCGCCGCCGCGCCACCCGCCGAGCAGCAGGCGGCGGTGCAGGTGAACCTGCTGACCCGCACCGAACCGGGCACCGGTTTCCACGTCGACGCGCAGTACGCCGCGGTGAGCGGGATGCGGGACCCCGCGCTGCAGGACCGGGTCAACGCCGCGCTCGCGAAACCGCTCGACGACTTCACCGGTTACGTCCAGTCCGGGATCCTCGACCCGACGGAGGACCCGGTGATCGAGAACAAGGTCACCATCGGGCGGCAGGACCAGCGGATCGTGTCCGTGCGTTACGACCTGGCGGTGCAGTCGAGCCAGTTCGGCAACCACGGGGGTTACGCCGTCCTGTGGCTCAACGTCGACCTGTCGACCGGGCAGGTGATCACCGCGGGAGACGTCTTCGACGGCATCGCGGCCGACCAGAACGCGATGAGCGCGCTGGAGGCGCGGATCCTCGCCCGCTCACCCGGCGGCTACTGCGACGGCAGCGAGCCGTTCGGCGAGCGCACCCCGCTCGCGCCGGGGGACCTGCGGCCGTGGGGGATCCTCGACGCGCCCGCGCTCCAGCTGGGATTCCGGCCCGACGGAGTGGTGTTCTGGCTCGCCACGGACGCGCGGAACTACCCGATGGCATGCGGGTACCACGAGGTCGTGGTTCCCTACTCGGAGGTCGCCGACCTGATGACCCCGCTGGGCCGGGAACTCCTGCCCTGATCCGTTCGTTGTCCACAGTGGAACGCGAATGGAATTGCTCCGTTCGGCGGTACGGAGACGCTGGGCGTCGGGTCGTTCAGCGGTCCGTCACCCATTCGGAAGCAGTGTCGGGCTGAAGTCCCGATACCGCTCATCGACCGGTCACCGACCGTTGAGCGCCGCCGATCGCAGGCGCTCCCGTTGTCCACAGATCAACCGGCCCACCCCTGGTACCTCTTTCCATGTGCCTCTTTTCACGAGGTGCGGGTAGGGAATCAGCGGTAAGAGGAGGCGGATCGTGGCGGTTACACCAGGGCACACCGGAAATTCGGTGGTGGCCGGCGGACGATCGTTCCCCACCCGCGTGGTGCCGCCCGTCGACTTGCCCGCGAGCGTCAGCGTGCTGGCCCGCGACGCCGCCGCCCAGCTGGGCTGGCACGGCGTCGTCCTCCCCGAGGTCACGATGCTCGGCCGCCGCGTCTGCGTCGTGGCCAAGCTGCGCACGGACACCCACGCCGAGCGGATCGCGATGGGCGTCGCCCCGGTGACCGACCGCGCGACCGTCGCCACCTGGACGTGGCCGGAGTTCGCGCCGACCGCCCCGGCCCCGGCGGCCGAGATCGTCGGCGTCCTCGCCGTCGCCCGCCACTGGCGCACCGCGATGGCGTCCGCCGTGCCGTTCAGCCGCTACGGCGAGGCGGCCGTGGTGCTGCCCACGTCGGCCGTGCTGAGCCGCGATTACCTGGACAACTGCCTGCCGCGCGCCCGTTCCTACGGCGTGGGCGTGGTCACCGCCGACGAGGACGCCCGGGTCGACCTGGACATCGACGTGCGCCGCGAGCGCATCCTCCTCCCCGAGGACGCGGTGTCCCGCTGGATCAACGAGATGGTCTACGAGCAGCTGCTCGCCTCCTACGACCTGCCGGTGGCCTGACCCCGGCCTAGAGTCGGTCCCATGCGAGTCGTCATCGCCGGAGGGCACGGGAAGATCGCGCGTCACCTGGAGCGGCTGCTGGCCGGCACCGGGGACGAGGCCGTTGGCATCATCCGCAACGTCGAGCAGGCCCCCGCGCTGCGCGACCTCAGCGCCGAGCCGGTCGTGCTCGACCTGGAGTCCGCCGCGGTCGACGAGGTCGCCGACGTGCTGAAGGGCGCGGACGTCGCGGTGTTCGCCGCGGGCGCGGGCCCCGGCAGCGGCGCGGCGCGCAAGGAGACGGTGGACCTCGGCGCCGCGCGGCTGTTCGCCGACGCCGCCGAGCGCGCCGGCGTCCGGCGGCACATCCAGATCGGCTCGATCGGCGTCGACCGCCCGGCCCGCCCCGGCACGGACGAGGTGTTCGCGGCGTACCTGCGGGCGAAGAAGGCCGCCGAGGAAGACCTGCGTGCCCGGGACCTGGACTGGACCATCCTGCGCCCCGGACGCCTCACCGACGAGCCCGCGATCGGCGAGGTCCACCTGGCCGAAAAGGTCGACTACGGCGAGATCCCACGCGAGGACGTCGCCGCGGTGCTGATCGCGCTCTTCGAGGAGCCCCGCTCGTTCCGCCGCACGCTGGAACTGGTGACCGGCAACACACCCGTCGACGAGGCGATCACCCGCTTGTAAATGACACCAGACATCGAGATCGCGGGCTGGCCCGCGGACGAGGCCCGCCGCCGGTCGCGCAAGATGTCGGACTGGCACTACGAGTGGACGATGCGGCACGTGGACCGCGCCCCGTTCGGCATGGAGCAGCGGCCGGAGGGGTCCGACTACAACCTGCACCACCTCGAGGTCGACCCGCCCGCGGACGCGGAGGCGGAGTACCTGCAGCGCCAGCGGGAGATCATGCTGGCCGACCACGGGACGGGACAGCGGCTCCGCGGGCAGCCGGGCATCGAGAGCCGGTTCCTCGGCGCGGTCTTCTCGGCCGCGCTCGGGGACGCCATGGGGTACCGGGTCGCGGCGGTGGGCGCCGAAGCGTTGCGGCGCCAGAACGAGCGGTGGTTCACCGAGCCCGCGTTCCCCAACGGCGTCGCGCCGGTCTCGCCGAACACCCAGCTCATGCTGTTCAGCGCCGAGTCGATGATCGGACCGCACGCGGCGGACCGGGCCATCCCCGGACCGCCGTTGACGACCAACCCGGCGATGCACGTGACGTTCGGGTACCGGCGCTGGGCGGTCACGCAGGGATTCCCGCCCGACGATGTGTTCGGCCCGCTGCCGCAGGAGTACCGCAACACCGGCTGGCTCGTGCGGCACCGGGACATGTTCGACCGGCGCTCCGCCGACGACACCCTCGCCACGTTGCTCATCCGGCACGCGCGCGAGGAGCGGGACTTCGGGCGCTGCGAGGGGCCCGGATGCGTCGCGCGCGCCGTGCCGCTGGCACTGTGGACGGACGACCCCGCGCTCGGCTTCAAGATCGGCGTCGACAGCGCCCGCCTCACCCACCCCCGGCCGGAGGACCACTTGGCCGCGGGCGCGTTCGTCGTTCTGCTGCAACAACTCCTGCGCGGGCAACCGCTGCCGGCGGCGATCGCCGCGGCCCGGCTGCTGAACCAGCCGGAAGCCGCCCCGGTGGTCCAGGCCATCGGCGCCGCGGTCGAACTCGCCCGCACAGTCGAGGCGCCGGCTTCACCGCAGCAGCTGACCGCCACCTTCGGCGGCATCACCACCGGTGCGCAGGCGCTGGGAGCCGCCGTCTACGCGGTCGTCGTCACCGACTACGTGCGGGAAACCCTGTCCCTCGCGACGAACCACGACGGCGACACCGCAGCGACCGGCATGCTGGCCGGCGCGCTCGCCGGTGCCCGGTGGGGCATCGAGACCGTGCCGCGCGGCCTGCTCGCGCCGCTGGACCTGTACCAGGTCATCGAGGTGCTCACCCGCGACCTGCTCGCCGAGTTCGGGCCGCGACCGCCGACCGATCCACTGTGGATCCGCCGTTACTGGCACGACTGACGCGCTGCCTAGGGCAACGGGCCGAGCACACGGTCCACATAGGAGTTCCGGAACACCCCGGCCGGGTCGCAGCGTCGTGCCACCTTCACGAAGTCGTCGAAGTGCGGGTAGCGCTCGCGCAGTGTGGTGGCGTCCAGAGTGTGCATCTTGCCCCAGTGCGGGCGTCCGCCGACGGCTCCGACGATCGACTCGAAGCCGGCGAAGTACTCGCGGTAGGGCATGCCCACGAACTGGTGGATGGCGATGTAGGCGGAGTCGCGGCCGTGCGCCGTGGACAGCCAGATGTCGTCCGCCGCCGCGACGCGGACCTCCACCGGGAACGCCACCGGGTTCTCCAGCCGCGGCACCAGCGCCCGCAGCTCGCGCAGGACCTCGTGCAGTGATTCACGTGGAACGGCGTACTCCGACTCCACGAACCGCACCCCGCGATGGGTCACGAAGACCCGGTGCGAGGTGTCCGAGTACGCCCGCGCCGACAGCGCCGCCGACGCGAACCGGCCGAGCGGCTGGACCAGTCGTGGCACCGCGCGGCCGATGCGGCACAACGTGCCGAACGCGACGTTCTCCATGATCTCGTAGTCGAGGAACTCGCGGGCCCGGCTCAACGGGCGCGGCACCTCACCCGCAGGCAGCCGGTTGTTGCGCTTGACCAGCGCGTTCTTCCCGTACGGGAACCAGTAGAACTCGAAGTGGTCGTTCTCGGCGGCGAAGGTGTCGAACCCCTCCAGCACCTGCTCCAGCGGCTCCGGCCGTTCCTGCGCGGCGAGCGCGAACGCCGGCTCGCACTGCAGCGTCACGTGCGTGATCACGCCGAGCGCGCCGAGCCCGACGCGGGCGGCGGCGAACAGGTCCGGCTGCCGGTCGGCCGAGCACGTGACCACCGAACCGTCGGCGAGGACCAGTTCCAGCTGCACGATCTGCGTGGCCAGCCCGCCGAGCCGCGCGCCGGTGCCGTGCGTCCCGGTCGACACCGCGCCCGCGATCGTCTGCGCGTCGATGTCCCCGAGGTTGGTCAGCGCCAGGCCGAGCCCGTCCAGCTCGGCGTTGAGCTGCCGGATCGTGGTGCCCGACCGCACGGTGACGCGGTGGTTCCCGGCGTCGACCGCGGCGATCCCGGTCCAGCCGCGCAGGTCGATCGCGTCGGAGTCGGCCACCGCGATCGGCGTGAACGAGTGCCCGCTGCCCCACGCGCGGACCCGGCGGCCGTTCACCGCGACGCCGGTGACGACCTCGGCGATCTCGGCCGCGCTGCGCGGGGTGTGGATGCGCTGCGGGTCCGCGCTCGCGGTTCCCGCCCAGTTGTGCCACCGGCTCATGAAGTGCTCACCCGTCCGTGTCGAGTGACGAAACCGTAAGTGAAAGGTATTCGCGTTTCAAGTCGTTCTGACGTACGGTCCTAGCATGACGACCTCCGCGACCACGTACGACACGGCGACGAAGGATGTCGATCCGCCGCTCGCCGTCGTCGACCTGGCCGCGTTCGACGCCAACGCCGCCGATCTGGTCGAGCGCGCCGCGGGCCTGCCGATCCGCCTGGTCAGCAAGTCCGTGCGCTGCCGCTACCTGATCGAGCGCGCGCTCGCGACGCCCGGGTTCGCCGGGCTGATGTGCTACTCGCTGGCCGAGGCGCTCTGGCACGCCGGCCTCGGCACGAGCGACGACATCCTGGTCGCGTACCCGACAGCCGATTTCGGCGCTCTGCGCGCACTCGCGGCCGACGAGCGAGCCCGCGCCGCGATCACGATCGTGGTCGACTCGGCCGAGCACCTGGACCTCGTGGACGCCGCGCTGGGCCACGACCACCCGGAGATCCGGGTGTGCCTGGAACTCGACGCGTCCTGGCGCCCGCTGCCGTTCCTGCACGTCGGAACCCGCCGCTCACCGGTCTTCACCGCGAAGCAGGCCGCGGCGCTGGCGCGAAAGATCGTGGCGCGTCAAGGCTTCCGCCTGACCGGGGTGATGGCCTACGAGGGCCAGATCGCCGGGCTGGGCGACGCCACCGGCAGCCGCCTCAACGACCTCGCCGTGCGCTGGATGCAGCGCCGGTCGTCGGCCGAACTGTCCCGCCGCCGGACGGCCGCGGTGCACGCGGTGCGGGAGGTCGCCGACCTGGAGTTCGTCAACGGCGGCGGCAGCGGCAGCATCGAGCTGACCCGGGCCGACCGGGTGGTCACCGAGGTCGCCGCCGGGTCCGGGCTGATCGGCTCGACCCTGTTCGACGGCTACACCCGCTTCCACCCGAAGCCCGCGGTGTTGTTCGCGCTCCCGGTCGTCCACAAGCCGGCGCGTCACATCGCCACGCTCTACTCCGGCGGTTTCGTCGCCTCCGGGCCGGCTTCGGCGAGCCGGCTGCCGTCCCCGCACTTGCCTGCGGGGCTGCGGCTGCTGCCGTTCGAGGGCGCCGGTGAGGTGCAGACGCCCGTGACCGGCAAGGCGGCACGCGACCTGCGGGTCGGCGACCGGGTGTGGATGCGGCACGCCAAGGCGGGCGAACTCGCCGAGCGGTTCGACGCCTACCACATCGTGGTGGACGGCCGGGTGGAGCGCACGGTGCCCACCTACCGGGGCGAACACCAGAACTTCGGCTGACTTGTCCACATGTCCACAACCCTGTGGACAACTCAGGCCAGCGTCGCCGCCGCCTCGCGCAGTTCGTCGAGCGTCCGCCGGGTCAGTTCGGCGAAGTCCAGCTGGTTGGCCGGGTCGATCCAGCGGGTGAACGCGAGCCGGAAGGCGAGGTTCCCGATCTCGGCCGTGAGGCTCGCGTCGGGTTCCAGCGTGCCGCGTTCGCGCAGGGCGTCCCGGAACGCGGTGGTGAGCGTGGCGAGCTTGAGCAGCTCACGCTCCTGCAGTTCGGGGTTGGCGTCGATGACGGCCTGGCGCTGCTGCGCCCACTGCAGCCGCTCCGGCCCGAAGAACACCGCGGTGGCTTCGAGAGCCGTGCCGATCGCCGCCAACGGCGTGGCCGTGGCGGGTGCGCCGGTGATCGCTTCGGTGAGGACCTCGCCCAGCGCGTCCTGACCGCCGAACAGCACCTCACGCTTGTCGGCGAAGTGCCGGAAGAAGGTCCGCTTCGTCAGCCCGGTCCGCTCCGCGATCTCCGCGACCGTGGTGTTGTCGTACCCCCGCTCGGTGAACAGCTCTAGCGCGGCGCGCGACAGCCGCTCAGGCGCGTTGGGCTCCCACCGGACCATTCGCTCAGTCTAGGTGATGACACCAAGTGTCATGCGGTGCTACCGTTGTTGATGTCACCAAGTGACATCACTGAGGAGGATTCCATGCGTGTTTTCGTCACGGGCGCGTCCGGGCACATCGGTTCGGCGGTCGTCCCGGAGCTGCTTTCGGCCGGTCACGAGGTGGTCGGCCTGGCGCGGTCGGAGGCCGCGGCCGCGAAGCTGGCCGCCGCCGGCGCGCAGGTGCGGCGGGGCGACCTGCGGGACCTGGACGGCCTGCGGGAGGCGGCAGCCGAAGCGGATGGCGTCATCCACCTCGCCTTCGACCACGAAGCCATGACCGCCGGGGACTTCGCGGCCGCGGGCGACACCGACCTGGCCGTCGTGCGGGCGTTCGGCGAGGTGCTGGCCGGCACGGGCAAGCCGCTGGTCGGGACCTCGGGCACCGCGATGGTCGCGGGACTCGGGCTGGACCGCGCCGCCACCGAGGAGGACGTGATGCCGGGCGGCTACCGGGTCGACTCGGAGAACGAGCTCGCCGGGTTCGCCGACCGTGGGATCCGGAGCTCGGTCGTCCGGCTCCCGCCGATCGTGCACAGCTCACTCGACAAGCACGGCTTCGTCCCGGTCCTGATCGCGGCCGCGCGCAAGGCGGGCCGGTCCGGCTACCTCGGCGACGGCGCCAACCGCTGGCCCGCCGGGCACACGCTGGACGCCGCGCGGCTCTACCGCCTGGCACTGGAGAAGGCGCCGGCCGGTTCGCGGCTGCACGCCGTGGGGGACGAGGGCGTCCCGCTCCGGCAGATCGCCGAGGCCATCGGCCGCCACCTGGGGTTGCCGACAGAGAACATCCCCGCCGAGCAGGCCGAGGCGCACTTCGGCTTCCTGGCCCGCTTCGCGGCGATGGACAACCTGACGTCCAGCGAGCGCACGCAGCGGCTGCTGGACTGGAAGCCGGAGCACCCCGGCCTGCTCGCCGACCTCGACGCGGGCCACTACTTCGAGAAGGATTGAGCTATTCCCCGAGGCGCGAGGCCAGGTACTGCTTGATGAGGTGCTTGGTCTCGCCCACGATTTCCGCGTCGCCCTGCGGGTCGCGGTGGAAGGCCAGCTTCAGCAGCCCGTCCGCGGCCTCGATCGCGACCGTCATCGCCAGCGACAGGCGCGGCGTGTTCAGGTCGATGTACTTCCCGACGAGGTCGGCGAGCGAGTCCGCGATTACCCGGTTGTTGTCCCGGCTGTCGTCGAGCAGCTGCCGGTCCACGACGTCGCCGAAGTGGACCTTCGAAAAGCCCGGCACGGTCCGGTGCATCTCCAGGTAGATGTCCAGCACCGAGTCGACGACGTCCCACCAGTGCCGCGGGTCCTCGCGGCTCAGCCGCTCGCTCACCGCCTGCACGAACCGGTCCAGGTTGCGTTGGGTCAGCGCCCGCACGACCGCCCGCTTGTCGGGGAAGAACTGGTACAGCGAACCGACGGCGACCCCGGCGCGCTTCGCGATCAGGGTGGTGGTCAACGCGTCATAACCGACCTCGTCGATGAGCTCGGCGCTCGCGTCCAGCATCTGCTCGACCCGCTTCGCGCTGCGCTGCTGGACGGGCTGCCGGCGAAGCGGGGTCGTCGTCGCCTGGGTCTCCGACACGTTGTGCTCCTTCTGGTGCTCTGAACAGGGACTTTAGCGCGCCGGACCGCTTCCCCCCGGTCGAGGGAAGGGCTAGCATTTGAGAACTTTTCACGTTAGCCCCGATGAAGGGACGTCGCTCGTGGAGAACCTCGCCTTCCCGCCCGGCTTCCTGTGGGGCGTGTCCACTTCGGCCTTCCAGATCGAGGGCGCGACCAGCGAGGACGGGCGCGGGCCGTCGGTGTGGGACACCTTCGCCCCGGGGCAGGCCGACGTCGCGTGCGACCACTACCACCGCTGGCCGGAGGACGTCGCGCTGCTGACCGAGCTGGGTGTCGGCGCCTACCGCTTCTCCTTCGCCTGGCCGCGGATCCAGCCGGCGGGGTCCGGCGCGCCGAACGAAGCGGGCCTGGCCTTCTACGACCGGCTGATCGACGCGCTGTGCGAAGCGGACATCGCGCCGGTGGCGACGGTCTACCACTGGGACACCCCGCAACCGCTGGAGGACGCGGGCGGCTGGCTGAACCGGGAGACGGCGTACCGGTTCGCCGAGTACGCCTCGGTCCTCGGCGAGCGCTTCGCTGATCGCGTGCGGATGTGGATCCCCCTCAACGAGCCGATGGTGACGACGGTGTTCGGGTACGCGATCGGCGAGTACGCGCCCGGACGGACACTGCTGCTGGACGCCCTCCCCACCGCACACCACCAACACCTCGCCCATGGCCTCGCGGTCCAGGCTCTGCGGGCCGCGGGTGCGTCGAACATCGGCACCGCCAACCATCATTGTCCAGTTTGGCCTACTTCAAACTCCCGAGCTGATCATGATGCCGCGCACTGGCTGGACGCGTTGCTCAACCGGACCTTTTCGGACCCGGTGCTACTCGGCAGTTATCCCGCGGAAATCGAACCGCACCTTCCCGCCGGATACGCCGATGACCTGGTGAACATCGCTCAACCGCTGGATTTCTACGGCGTCAACTATTACGAGCCGCACGGCGCGGCGGCGCCCGGCGAGGGCAATCCGCTGCCGTTCGAACTTCGCCCGATCGAGGGTTTTCCGCGCACCACCAACGACTCCCCGATCGTGCCGGCCGCGCTGCTCGAGCTGCTGGCCGGCCTGCGCGACCGGTACGGGGAGAAGCTGCCGCCGGTCTACCTGACCGAGAACGGCGCGAGCTTCGACGGCGTTCACGATCAGGAGCGCATCGACTTCCTGGACGCGCACCTGCGGTCCGTCGCCGCCGCGATAACAGCGGGAGTTGAAGTCCGCGGGTATTTCGTTTGGTCGCTGCTCGACAATTTCGAATGGTCGAAGGGGTACGCGCCGCGGTTCGGACTGGTGCACGTCGACTACGAAACGCAGCGCCGGACTCCCAAGGACTCCTTCTCCTGGTACCGGAAGCTGGTGCGCGCATGACCGGAACGCGGACGCCCGACGCGCTCGCCGAACCCGAGGTCCCGGTCCGGGCCGGCTGGATCGGCCTGCTCTTCGGCGCGAACATCGGGCTGTGGATGGGCATCTACGCCCCGATCCAGCTGCTGCTGCCGGAGCAGGCCGAACACCTGGACGCCGCGGACAAGGAGCTGGTGTTCGGCATCGTCACCGGCATCGGCGCGGTGGTCGCGCTGCTCACCAACCCGCTGGTCGGGCTGGCCTCGGACCGCACGCGCTCCCGGTTCGGGCGGCGGCACCCGTGGACGCTCGCGGGCGCGTTGTGCGGCGCGCTCGGCCTGGTGGTGCTGGCGGTCGCGCCGAACGTGGCGGTCATGGTCGCCGGCTGGTGCCTGGTGCAGGCCGGGCTCGGCGGCATGCTCGCGACGCTCACCTCGGCGGTGCCGGACCGGGTCCCGGTCGGCCAGCGGGCGCGGATCGGCGGCCTCGTCGGCATCAGCCAGATGCTCGGCACGGTCCTCGGCGCCGTGCTGGTGACGGTCCTGGTCACCAGCCTGCCCGGCGGCTACCTCGCCTGCGCCGCGGTCGTGGTGCTCGGCGCGGCCGCGTTCGTGCTGCGCACGCGGGACATCGCCCTGCCGCGGGACTGGCGCCCGGCGACCGGGTTCCGCGCGGTCCTGCGCGAGCTGTGGGTTTCGCCGCGGCGGCACCCGGACTTCGCGTGGGCCTGGGGCTGCCACTTCCTGATCAACCTGGGCAACTCGCTGGGCACGTTCTTCCTGCTGTTCTTCCTGAAGGACGCGGTGCACCACCCGGACCCGGACACCGGGCTGCTGATCATGATGGGCCTCTACGGTGTCGCGCTGGTGATCGGCGGCCTCGTGGTCGGCCCGCTGTCCGACCGGACCGGCCGCCGCAAGCCGTTCGTGCTGGGCGCGGTGGTGGTGATGGCCGCGGCGGCGATCGTGCTGGTGCTGTGGCAGACCTGGCCCGCGGCACTGGCGGCGTCCCCGCTGCTCGGGATCGGGTTCGGCGCGTACTGGGCGGTGGCGCTGGCCATCCTCACCGAGGTGCTGCCCGCCGCGCAGGACCGCGCCAAGGACCTGGGCGTCATCAACATCGCCAACGCGCTGCCGCAGGTGATCGCGCCGGTCGCCGCGACCGTCATCCTGGCCGAGCTGGGCGGCTACCCGGGACTGTTCGCCGCGTCGGCGGTCGCGACGATGGCGGCCGGGGCGTTCGTCCTCGGTGTCCGCTCGGTGCGCTGAAATCACCGAAGGGCTCCTCCGGGGTTCGGAGGAGCCCTTCAGCTCCGTACCTTTGGGCCCGCGGGCCGGTGCCGGTCGGGGGAGGGGAGTGCAACGGCACCGGTCCGCGGAGTTCTCGGGGCCACGAGGGCGGGGCGGTCAAGGTGCGATCTGCAACTTCGCGTCCTCGACCATGATCGACAACATAGCGGTGACGGGGGTGTTCCGCTAGAGGTTGTTACCGAGTTTTTTCGATTAATCGCCGAGTGGTCAGCGGTTCGCGACCTGCGGTATCAGCGCGTGACGACCGGTTGTCTCATCCGGCGTCGTACCGCGCGTCTGTGCCGGGACCTTCGGCTTGCGGCGCGACGGGCGGCGCAGGTCCTGCTGGGGGGCGAGACCGCCGGCGACGAGGTGCTCGTGCGCGACCTGCCACACCGAGCACGGCGCCTTGCAGCGGTGCCACCGGGTGGAGCAGGTGGGGCAGTCGCCCCGCTCGTCGGGCTCGTGAGCGGTCAGCATCGCGCGCCAGCCCTCGGTCAGCCGCGGCAGTTCCGACCGGGCCACTGAGACGAGGGACTGCGCGTCCGCCCTGGTGGCGAGATCGGCGAGCATGTCGAGGCGCTCCCAAACCGCGTTGCGGAGGACCTGCCCAAGGATCTGATCCACGGAATTCTCACCGTCACCTTTCCGCCAGTTTGGCGGCTTCGTTCAGCGCCGCCTGGAGCTGGCCGAGCTGACCCGCGGTGAGGCGGGCCGTTTCCCCGGGCGGTCCGACGAGGACCACCTGGTCGTCCTGGACGAGCACGGTGACGCAGCGGTCGCGGTTGATCATGTCGCCGCACTGCACCCGCCACACCAGCTGACCACCCTCGTAGCGGCGCAGCTGCGCGGCACGCGGGTCCGGCGCGGGCATCGCCGACCGGCTCGCGACCGGCGCACCGGCCGGGGCGAAGGACCGCCGGTGGACCTGGGCGCGTGGTGCCGAGATCGAGTTCATGAACTCCACCGTGTCTCCGCTCTGCTTCGGGCTTGCTGTCCGTGTTCGTCGTAGCTCTGCGTGATCGCGGGGCGTATCCGCTCGGTCACGCCGAACCCGAGAACTAGATTGCGATGAACCGCAGCCGAAGAGAAGGCGAACCGCGGTCACAGCGGCGACCGGCGTGGGCGAGCCGGTGAACGGTCGCCGGAGTTCACCCCGACCGATCAGGGCTCCCGCAACGACGTTTCCCAGGGTTCAATGGGTGTGCCTACGCTGCGAATCGACGCCCGACAGGACGGTGAGGGGGCGCAATGGACGCCGGTGACAACACTGATGCCCGCCAGGGACACCCGATCAGCTCGGATGCCTGGGAGAAGCGGGAGATGAGGGAGGCCCTGGCCGCCCGCAACATCAGTGCCGTGTACCGGAACCTGCGCAAGGAGGGCATATCCCAGCGCCAGATCGCCGCACTCACCGGCCAGTCCCAGTCGGAGGTCTCGGAGATCCTCAAGGGCCGCCAGGTGATGGCCTACGACGTGCTCGCCCGGATCGCCGACGGCTTGGGTGTCCCCCGTGGATACATGGGCCTCGCCTACGACGAGGCCACCGAGATTCAGGTCGTCGGCGCAGCCGACGAGCAGCAGGCTGAGGAGGACGAGTCCGTGAAGCGGCGGAACTTCCTCGCGCACGCCGCCCAGGTCACGATGGGGGCGGCCATCCTGGGATCGTCGCCGAGGGCATGGGCGGCGAGCCCCGCGAGGACGCCGGCACCCGGCCACATCGGGATGACCGACGTGCGCCAGGTCGAGGCTGCGACCAGAGCGCTGCGCGCGCTCGACTACCAGTACGGCGGCGGCTTCTGCCGCGACGCCGTGGTCGCGCAGCTGTCCTGGGGGCAGCAGATGCTCGACTCCTCCGCGGCCACCCCGGTCCGCTCGCGCCTGTTCGTGGCGCTGGCCGACCTGCACAGCCTGGCCGGTTGGACGTCGTTCGACAGTGGACTGATGGACTCCGCGCGCGGGCACTTCGCCAACGCGCTGGAGCTGGCCAAGCAGGGCAACAACGACCACCTGGTGGCCAACATCCTGTACCGGATGGGCCGGGTCTACCTGCACCAGGAAGCGCCGAACGACGCGCTCAAGCTGTTCCAGCTGGGGCAGATCGCGGCGCAGGAATCCGGCTCCGAGCTGGCGATCTCCGTGCTCGCGGCGAACCAGGCGTGGGCCTACGCGATGATGGGCAACGAGGACCAGTCGCTGAAGCTGCTCGGCCTGGCCAAGGACGAGTTCGCCCGCGCGAACGTGGCCGAGGCCGAGGACTGGGTGAAGTTCTTCAACGAGACCGACGTCTACGCGATGATCGGGACCGTCCACACGGTACTGGCGCGCGGCGTCGACACGAAGCACACGCAGTACGCGATCCCGGCGCTGACCAGGGCGATCGAGGCCTACGGCGAGGACATGCAGCGCAGCAAGGTGTTCAACCAGGCCGCGCTGGCCACCAACCACCTCATCGACGGCGACATCGACCACGGCGCCCGCATCGGCCGCCTGGCGCTGGAGTCGGCGGACGGCCTCAAGTCGGCCCGCGTGAAGGACCGCATGATGCCGATGCAGGAGGAAGCCGCGAAGCGGCGCAACAACCCCGACGCCCGCGACCTGGACGAACGCATCAGTTCGTTCTTCGCCGCCTAGGAAGATGCGCACCGTCGCGGACGAGCTGGACGGCCGGTTCACCAAGGAGAAACTGGCCGCCGTGCTGGCCGAGGCGTGTGCCCTCCTGGGTCTGGACCACCGCGGCGCCCGGCTGCTGCGGTTCACCAACAACGCCGTCTACGAGCTGGCCGGCGCGCCGGTCGTGATGCGCATCGTCGGGTCGCGTGCGCTGCGGCACCGGGTCGTCAAGGTCGTCGAGGTCGCGCGGCACTTCGAGGCCAACGACGTGCCGGCGATCCGCCTGCTGCCCGGCGTCGGCCAGCCGATCCACGTCGGCGAGCACGTCGTCACCGCGTGGGTCCGGGTGCCGCCGGGCGAGCGCCGCGCGAACGCCGCCGACCTGGGCAGACTGCTGCGCCGGGTGCACGCCCTGCCCGCCCCGGACGGCGTCGGCGAGTGGGCGCCGCTGGCGGACGTGCGCGCCCGCGTCGCCGACGCCGAGGAGCTCGACCCGGACGACCGCCGGTTCCTGCTGCGCCGCAGCGCCGAGGTCGAAGCCGCGCTCGGCGAGCTGGAGTTCCCCCTGGACCGGAGCCTGATCCACGGCGACGCGCACCCGGGCAACGTGATCGTCGGCCCGGACGGCCCGGTGCTGTGCGACTTCGACTCCGCGTGCTTCGGCCCGCCGGAGTGGGACCTCACGCCGCTGGCCGTCGGCCGCGAGCGGTTCGGGGACCCGGCGGGCCGGTACCGCATGCTCGCCGACGTGTACGGCTTCGACGTCACCAACTGGGACGGGTTCGCCGTGCTGCGGGCCGCCCGCGAGCTCAAGCTCGTGACCAGCGTGCTGCCGATCCTGCGCAGCCACCCGCACGTGCGCGGTGAGCTGCGGCGACGGCTGGGCGACCTGCGCGCGGGCCGCGCCGGCACGGAGTGGGCCCGCTACCGCTAGTCCACATCGTGGGAAAAACGGGGACATTTACCGACCGCAGGAGACCGCTCGTCGTATGTCCGGATCCCTGTGCGCGCGGTGGGAAATTCGGTCCGGCTAGTCACCCTGGGTGGATTAATCCGTCCCCCACGCGTGCAACTTGCAGCTACTGACGGTTAGCTGACCGGGGCCCGGGTGAGCACCACCGCGAACCCGAACGCGAGCCCCATGACGGTCAGCTCGAGCGTCGCCCACGTCGCGAGCGCGGTCCGCTCGTGCCGGACGATCCGCGGCATCAGCTTCCACCGGACCATCGCCCCGAGCACCGCGATCCCGGCCGCGCACACCAGCTTGAGCACCACGAGCTGCCCGTACGGCGTGGTGAACAGCGCGGTGAACAGGCCGATCGTCGGGTTGAGCAGGATCTCCACGACCGCGTTGAACAGCCCGGTCGCCGACACCAGGACCAGGCACAGCGTGGCCAGCTTGGAAAACCGCGGCAGCGCGTGCGCGAGCAGCGTCCGGTTGGCGGCGAGCAGCACGACCATCGCGCCGAGGCCGCCGGTCCACGCGACCGCGCCCATGACGTGCAGCTCCATCGAGATCATCGTGTAGTCGTGGTAGTCCCAGTTCGCCGCGTGCCCGGTCACCGGCAGCGGCAGCAGGGCGAACAGGCCGAGCCCGACGCGCACCTCGGCGGGCACCTTCTCGCCGTGCCGCAGCGTCAGCACCCCGAGCCCGACCTGGACCAGCGCGAGCACGGCGACGACGAGCAGCGCCTTGCCCGCGCCGACCTGCACGACGTAGTCCCAGATGTCGGCGAAGCTCACCGTCGGCACCTGCGGCCGGTACTCGGCGGTCTGCAGCACGAGCGTGACCAGCGCGGTCGTCGTCCAGACCAGCGACGCGGCCAGCGCGATCGGACGGGCGCGGCGCATGATCGGCTCGGTGAGCTTCGGCCGGTCGTACCCGACCAGCACGGACAGCAGGGCGATCCCGATCGTCGTCACCGCGGCCAGGTCGAGCAGCACGCGGACGATCGGGATGGCGACCGAGACCACCTCGCTGACCTCCGCCACCCCGGGCACCGGCGCGGTCGCCGTCAGCGCGACGCCGATCAGCGCGCCGGCCAGCGCGGCGGTGACGATCGCGACGATCGCCTGGTAACGGACTTGCGAGGTGGCCCCGGCCGCCGTGGTCACGCCTTCTCCCTGCCCATCCGGAGAGCCAGCGTCAGCCCGATGGCCAGCAGGACCACCGCGCCGACGATCCACACCCACACCGGAACCCCGCCGCCGGACTGGGCGGCGGGTGCGGCCGTGTCGGCCCCGGTCGCGGCACTGGCCGTCGCCGGGGTGCCGTTGCCGGCCGTGGTGAGGGTGAACGGCACCTCGCCGGTCACCGGGTGCCCGTCGGCGGACAGGATCCGGAACCCGACGGTGTACTGCCCGGCCGGGCCGAGCGGCCGCACGCCGACGGTGACGACGTTGCTGTTGATCTGCACGTCGCCCTCCGCCCACTGCGTGCCGCCGGGGCCGGTGACCGAGACCTGGTTGACGTTGCCGCCCTGCACCGGCGCGTCGAAAGTCAGCGTGATCTTCGACGGCCCGGTCGCGAGCGTGGCGTCCTTGGCCGGGTCGGACGAGACGAGCACGTTGTGCGCCAGCGCCGGGGTGGCGGTGACGACCAGCGCGACCAGTGCGGTGGCGACCGTGACGAGCAGGCGGCGCATTACTTCGACGCCTTCCGGGACCGCAGGACCGCGCCGGCGCCGACACCGAGGCCGAGCGCGCCGACGACCAGTCCGGCGCCGCCGAGCCAGCGGGCCGTGTCGTCGGTGGAAGCGGACTCCTCCGCGGCGGCCTGCGCGGCGGCGGTCTTCGCGTGGTGCGAGTCGCCCGAGGCCGAAGCCGCGGCCAGCGACACGGTGGGCGCCGGGTGCTCCGGCTCCTCCGCGCCGGCTGCCTGGACCTGGTCCCACGCGACGACCGTGCCGTTGTCGTAGGTCTGGATCGCGGGCAGGACCAGTTCGTCGACCGCGGGCAGCGAGCCCGCGGTGATGCCGAAGTCCTGGTACTGGGTCTCGCCGGGGCCGATCTTGGTGCCCGGCTGAGCGGTGAAGACGACCTTCGTGACCGCCTCGGTGACGTCGAGGCCCTTGCCGTTCTTGACCGGCGCCGGCAGCGGGGTCTTGGTGACCTCCGCGGTCCAGCCGGGGATCGGCTGGTACCGCACCGAGCTGATCGCGTACTCCGGCTTGAAGTCGATCTCCACCTTGACGGTGGCGGCGTTCTCCTCCTCGTTCGGCACGCGGAACGTGATCGCCCCGTACCCGCCCTGCTGCGGCTCCGAGCCGAGGACGTTGGCGGTGACGTGCGCGGACGCGACGCCCGCGCCCAGCAGGCCCGCGATCCCGACGGTGCCGGCCAGCACGAGCCCGCGCCGGATGACGGCGTTGTTCGTCATGATGCTCCTGAAAGAAGTGAGTGGGTCAGCGCGCTGCGCTGAGGTGAAGGGTGTGGTGCGCCGGGCGCGCGGGCGGGCCGCGCCTCGCGTGCATCCGGCTCAACAGCACCCGCACCTGCGGCACGCCCGGCGCCGGAGCGGGCGCGACGGGCAGCGGGACCGGCGGCGGGAGCGGTCCGAACAGGACCGGGAGCAGCAGCGACAACCGCGCGGCGGCGACGTCCAGCAGCGCTTCGGCGTGCGCCAGCAGCAGTCCGGTCACGACGGTCGCGCCCGCGTGGGCGGCGAACATCGCGCCGGGCATGTCGCCGGCGTGCGGCATCAGCTCGTCGAGCACGACGTGCATCAGCAGCTGGGCCGCGCCGAGGACGGTCAGCACGCCGACCGGGCCGCGGGTGCGGTCGGCCAGCGCGGTGCCGGTCCAGCCGACGAGCAGGACGAGCAGCAGCGTCAGCGCGGTGTCCGGCAGGCCGCCGTGGGCGAGCGCGTGCGCGCTGACGGCCAGGCCGCCGGAGGTGAGCGCGAGCAGGACGCCGCGCACGGTGCGTGACGCTCCGTGTCGCTGGGGTCGCTTGCTCACCGATCCAGGGTAGGAGACCGGGAATGATCATGCGACGGCGTCCCGGGTGGTGAACGCTGGGAGCGGTCCGGAAATCGGTGCTCAATGGACCGTCACCCGGTGTCGGTAGTTGAGACTTTCACGTTTTTCGGCAACGGTGGGTAGGCCGGACGAGTGAACGACGAACCGGGAGGAGGCGGCCACCGGGGATGAACCTGTTCGAATACGTGGCCGATCGGTGGAGCAGGCTCGGGCTGCAGGCCTGGCTCCACGTGAGCGCCGTGGTGCAGTGCACGATCATCGCCGCCGTCATCGGGGTGCTGATCGGCGTCGCGGTCTACCGCAGCCCCATCGGATCGGCCCTGGCCACCGCGCTGGCCAGCACGGTCCTCACCATCCCGTCGTTCGCGCTGATCGGGCTGCTGATCCCGGTCGTCGGGCTCGGCGTCGCGCCCAGCGTGATCCCGCTCGTGCTGTACGCGCTGCTGCCGATCGTGCGCAACACCATCGTCGGGCTGAGCGGGGTCGACCCCGCGGTCACCGACGCGGCCAAGGGCATCGGGATGAGCCGGTTCGGCGTGCTCACGCGCGTCGAGCTGCGCCTGGCCTGGCCCGCGATCCTGGCCGGCATGCGCGTGGCGACCCAGATGCTGATGGGCATCGCGGTGATCGCCGCCTACGCCAAGGGGCCGGGGCTGGGGTCCGAGGTGTTCGCCGGCCTGACCAACGCCGGCAGCACCAACTCCATGAGCCAGGCCCTCACCGGCACGATCGGCGTGGTGGTCCTCGCGCTGATCCTCGACGGCATCTACGTCCTGATCTCCCGCTTCACCGTTCCCAGGGGTGTCCGTGTCTGAAACCATCGAATCTCCCGCACAGGCCGAATCCGGCGCGGTGTCCGGCGTCGAGATCCAGCTGGAGCACGTCACCAAGCGCTACCCCGGCTCGCGCCAGCCCGCGGTCGACGACGTCACCATGACGATCCCGGCTGGGAAGATCGTGATCCTGGTCGGCCCGTCCGGCTGCGGCAAGACGACCACGATGCGGATGATCAACCGGCTGATCGAGCCGACGTCCGGCCGGATCACCATCGGCGGTGAGGACGCGCTGAGCCTCAACCCGGACCGCCTGCGCCGCAAGGTCGGCTACGCGATCCAGCAGGCCGGGCTGTTCCCGCACTTCACGGTGGCGGAGAACGTCGCGGTCGTGCCCGGGCTGCTCGGCTGGGACAAGAAGAAGATCGCCGACCGCGTCGACGAGATGCTCGACCTGGTCGGGCTCGACCCGGCCCAGTTCCACGACCGGTTCCCGCGCCAGCTCTCCGGCGGCCAGCAGCAGCGCGTCGGCGTGGCCCGCGCGCTCGCCGCCGACCCGCCGGTGCTGCTGATGGACGAGCCGTTCGGCGCGGTCGACCCCATCACCCGCGGCAACCTGCAGGACGAGCTGCTGCGGCTGCAGTCCGAACTGGGCAAGACGATCGTGTTCGTGACCCACGACTTCGATGAGGCCGTGAAGCTCGGCGACAAGATCGCGGTGCTCGGCAACCAGTCGAAGATCCTGCAGTACGACACCCCGGACGCGATCCTGGCCAACCCGGCCGACGACACGGTCGCCGGGTTCGTCGGCGCGGGCGCCTCGCTCAAGCAGCTCACCCTGCTGCGGGTGCGCGACGTCGAGCTGAAGCAGGACACGGTGACCGCGACGATCGGCGATTCGCCCGCCGAGCTGCGGCGGCAGATGACCGAGCAGCGCCGCACGTACGCGCTGGTGCTGGACCACCGCCGCCGCCCGGTCCGCTGGGTGCACGTCCGCGACCTGGGCAGCGCGACCTCGCTGGAGGGGGTCGGCAAGCCGATCGGCGACTACGTGAGCCTGCAGTCGACGCTGCAGGACGCGCTGGAGGCGATGCTCGTCGAGGGCGGCGGCGTGCCGGTCACCGGGGCGCGCGGCGAGTACGCCGGGATGATCGAGCTGGACACCGTGATGGGCACGATCCAGCGGCTGCGCGAGGAGCACTCCGACGACGGGGGGCCGGCGTGACCACAGCCGTCGACAAGGGGTTCACCACCGAATCCGGCTCTCGCCGCGCGGAACGGGCGCGGCTGCTGGTGCAGCCCGCGGTGGTCGTGGTGGTCGTCGCCGCGGTCGTGGCCTGGGCGCTGCTGCGGGACAACGACGCCATCGAGGCGCAGAACCTGAACGCCGCCCGGCTGCTGGAGGCCACGTGGCAGCACTTGCTGATCACGGTCGCGGTCGCGGTCATCGTGGTCGGCGTCGCGGTGCCGCTCGGCGCGGTGCTCACCCGCTCCTGGGCGCGGCCGGTCGCGCCGGTGTTCCTGACGATCGCGAACATCGGGCAGGCCGCGCCCGCGCTCGGCGTGATCGTGTTGTTCTTCCTGTGGACGCAGTGGGACGGGTTCTGGGTCGCGGTCCTGCCGATCGCGTTCTACTCGCTGCTCCCGGTGCTGCGGAACACGATCGTCGGCATCAACTCGGTCGACCCGGCGCTGATCGACGCCGGCCGCGGCATCGGCATGTCCGGCCGCGCGGTGCTGTTCCGGATCGAGCTGCCGCTGGCGGTGCCGCTGATCCTGGCCGGGCTCCGGACGTCGCTGGTGCTCGCGGTCGGCACGGCGACGCTCGCGTTCTTCGTGAACGGCGGCGGGCTCGGCGAGCTGATCGACACCGGGTACAAGCTCAACCGCGTTCCCGTGCTGGTCACCGGCGCGATCCTGGCGGTCGGCCTCGCACTGCTGATCGACTGGCTGGGCGCGGTCATGGAACGCGTCTTCGGACCGAGGGGGCTGGCGTGAAGCGGTTCAAGGCGATTCTCGGCGCGGCGCTGCTGACGACCTCGCTCACCGCGTGCGGCCTGGACGTCAACGCGGCGCTGCCGTACGACGTGAAGCCCGGGTCGATCCGGCCGGTGCCGAGCCTGGAGGGCGTGGACATCGCGGTGGGGTCGAAGGACTTCACCGAGAACATCATCCTGGGCTACATGGCCGAGCTGGCGTTGTCGGCGGCCGGTGCGGACATCACCGACCTGACGAACATCAGCGGGTCGAACTCCGCGCGGCAGGCGCTGATCAACGGGCAGATCGACATCTCGTGGGAGTACACCGGCACCGCGTGGATCTCCTACCAGGGCAACACCGAGCCGATCCCGGACGAGAAGGCCCAGTTCGACGCGGCGAAGGCGGCCGACGAGGCGCAGTTCGGCATCACCTGGCTGGACTACTCGCCGGTGAACGACACCTACGCGTTCGCCACCACGGAGGCCTACGCGCGGCAGCACAACCTGCGGTCCAATTCGGACATGACGGAGTTCCTGAAGCAGCACCCGGAACAGGCGATCTTCTGCGTGGAGACGGAGTTCGCGAGCCGTCAGGACGGGATGCCGGGCGTGCAGCGGACCTACGGCTTCCCGACCACGGAGGTGAAGACGTTCGGCACCGGCGCGATCTACTCCGCGGTGGCCAGCGGCACCTGCAACTTCGGCGAGATCTTCACGACCGACGGCCGCATCGCCGGCCTGAACCTCCGCGTCCTGGCCGACGACAAGCGGTTCTTCCCGCAGTACAACGCGGCGGTCACGATGAAGAAGGAGTTCCTGGACGCGCACCCGGCGGTGCGCGGCGTGCTCGAACCGGTCGCGAAGGCGCTGGACAACCAGCAGATGATCGAGTTGTGCAAGCAGGTGGACGTCGACGGCCGCGACGCCGGTGAGGTCGCCCGCGACTGGATGGTCGCGAAGGGCTTCATCCAGTAGCTAGACGCCGAGGCGCTTGAGCAGCTGGCCCTCGATCCGCTCCAGCTCGGCCGTCACCGCCTGGTGCGCGGCCTTGCGGCGCGTGCCGGGCATCCGCTCGGCGGCCCGTACCGCGGCGGTCAGCTGTTCGAGCGTCGCCTGCGAGTCCTTCGCGAAGCAGACGTCGTCGTCGCTCGCGCGTTCGGCCTTGCGCACCTCGGCCAGCGCCTCGGACGTGCCGGCGATGCGCGCCAGCAGGTGCGCGCCGCGGCCGGTGAACTCCGACAGCCGGTCGATCGGCACCCCGAGGCGCCGCGCCTGGTAGTGGTCGTAGGCGTCGCGGACCGCGCTCGCCGCCTTGACCGCGAGCGGTGCCAGCGCGGGTGCCACCGCGGGCACCACGATCTTCGCGACGGCGACCGCGTTCTTGGCCTTCTTCGGCGTGATGCCCGTCTCGGCCGGCGTCTTGGTCTTCTTGCGAGCCATGGGCTGAATGTAGCGGCACGCACAAGCCGGAGCATGTCCGACACGTAATGCGCCGGTCACACTCGGCGCGGAACTGTCGGTGGTCCTCTCTAAAGTAGGTGTCATGGAACCTGAGGTGCTGCTCGAGGCCGGCGCGGTGAGCCGCTGCCGTCGTCGCGTGCACCTCGAACACGACCCGGCGATGCGCGAGGTGCCGCTGGCCCCGCCGGACCCGTCGGCCGAGCAGCGCATCGCCGACGCGGCCGCGCACCGCGCCGAGATCCGCGACCGGCTGATCGCGGCCAACCAGGGCGCGAGCTGGGTGGTCGTCGACCGTGAGCTGCCGCCGCCGGAGCGGGCCGCCGCGACCCAGCAGGCGATGGCGCAGGGCGCCGACTACATCTGGGGCGCGCTGCTGCCCGCCGACCGGGCCGGCCACCGCCGCGGCGGGTCCGAGCTGCTGGTCCGCGCCGAGGGTGGGTACCTGCCGGTGCTGGTGGTGCGCCACCGCATCACCGACCCGGGCGCGGGCGCGGTCACCACGCCGCCTCACGACCTCGACCCGCGGCACGCGATCCCCGACCCGGCGCGCCGGGTCCGCTCGCACCCGCGCGACCAGATGCGGCTGGCCCACCTGCGCCGCATGCTGGAGGCGCACGGCGTGGCGTCCGCCCGGCTGGTCGGCGGTGTCATCGGTCTGGACGCCGACGTGGTGCTGTGGCACGACCTGTCCGCCGCCACCTGGCCGAACGGCCGCACGGCGCTGACCGAGTACGACACGCGCTTCGCCGACCGGCTGGCGATCGCCGAGGCCGCCCGCAGCGGTGGCCCCGCGCTGGCCGAGCCGTCCCGCGTGCTGGAGTGCCGCACGTGCCCGTGGTGGCCGACGTGCGAGGCGGAGCTGACCGCGATGCGGGACGTGAGCCTGGTCGTGCGCGGTGAGGACGCGATGGAGCTGCGCCGCGCCGGGGTTTCCACAGTGGACAAGCTCGCCGCGCTGGACCCGGACGACGAGCCGCCGATCATCTGGACGTCCGGGCCGTTCGCCGACGCGGTCGCGCTGGCGAGGGCGTGGCTGGCGGACCTGACGATGGTGCGCCGCGTCCGCGAGGTCGAGGTGGCGCGGGCGGACGTCGAGGTCGACATCGACATGGAGTCCTTCGGCGAGTCCGGCGCCTACCTGTGGGGCTGCCTGCTCAGCGGCGCGGACATCGGGATCGAGCAGGGCTACCGCGCGTTCGTGACCTGGCAGCCGCTGCCGACCGGGGACGAGGCGCGGTCGTTCACGGAGTTCTGGACCTGGCTGCGGGAGGTCCGGGAACGGACCCTCGCCGCGGGTCTGACCTTCCGGGCCTACTGCTACAACGCGATGGCCGAGAACCGCTGGCTCTTCGGGTCGGTCGAGCGGTTCGGCGACCACCCCGGCATGCCTGCCAAGGCGGAGATCCAGTCCTTTGTGGACTCGGACGAGTGGGTGGACCTGTTCCGCAGCGTGTCCGACCAGTTCCTGTGCTCGCGCGGCAAGGGGCTGAAGGTGGTGGCCCCGGTGGCCGGCTTCACCTGGCGCGACCCGGAAGCAGGCGGCGAGGCGTCGATGCGCTGGTACCGCCAGGCGGTAGGCATGGACGGCGGCGAGCCGGACCTGACCCAGCGCGACCGACTGCTGCGCTACAACGAGGACGACGTACGAGCCACGCACGCCCTGCGCGAGTGGATGACCACGACAGCGAACGGCATCCCGTTCATGGGTGACCTGTAGGTCATTGGGCGGTAGGCGCCGCCTGGTGGCGCTTCCCCTGGTGGTGGCCCGCCTGCGGGCGCTGGGGCGCCACTGACCGCGCACTGCCGGGAGGCCGTTGGCACGGCATGGCGGCCCTGCTTGCCTGGGCTGTGCCATCCCCGCCGTGCGAACCGGTTCTCGGCTCGTGGGCCCGGTCTAGGCTGTGCTGCCCGAGTCTCGGCTCGCAGGTCTGTTTGCCTGGCTGCGCCGTCCCCGCCGTGCGATCCGGGTTTCGGCTCGCGGGCCCGGTCTGGGCTGTGCTGCCTGGGTTTCGGTTCGCGGGTCTGTTTGCCTGGGCTGTGCCGTCCGCGCCGTGCGATCCGGGTTTCGGCTCGCGGGCCCGGTCTGGGCCGCCGGGTCTCGGCTCGCAGGTCTGCCTGGCCGGGCTGCGCCGTCCCGGTCTCCGTTCGCAGGCCTGCGGGGCCGCGCCGTCCCGGCCTCCGCTACGGGGCTTGCCTGCCAGGCCGCGCCATCCTGGCCTTCGCCTACGGGCCTTCCCCGCGGCCGTCGGCTGGGCTTGCGGCGTCCTACCTACCCGCGCTTCGCCATCCCCACCGCGCGATCCCGGCCTCGGCTCGCGGGCCCTGTCCGGGCTGTGCCGCCCGGGTCTCGGCTCACGGGCCTGCCGGGCCGCGCCATCCTGGCCTTCGCCTACGGGCCTGCCCCGGGCGTCGGCCTGCCTACCCACGCTGCCCATCCCCACCGCGCGCCCGTCAACCGGAAGCCTCGGCCACGCGGAGGTAGGCGCTCAGCTGCGTGGCGGCCTCCAACATCGCCACTCCCTGCGCGGTCAGCTTCCCCTGCCACGCCGTCAAAGCGCCGGCCAGCGCCTCCGTTCCGCCCGCGGCCCGGATCTGCCGCACCACCTCCGCGATGTGCTCCAGCAGGTAGCCGCCGCGGCGGAGCAGGTGCGCGAGTTCCGCGTCGCGGACGTCGGTGGGCTCGTAGAGGCGGTAGCCGGTCGCCGGGTCGCGGGTGGGCACGACGATGCCCGCCTCCTCCCACTTGCGCAGCGTCGCCGGCGTGACGCGCAGCCTCCGCGCGAGTTCGCCGATCGTCCGCGCCGGCCCTTCCGGCACGGGCGGGGCTTCGGTCAGGTGGCCGACCGCCTTGCGCACCGAGTCCAGAGTCTCGCGGTCGCGCAGCAACTGGGCGTGCCCGCGGTCGACGAGCGTCAGCGCGTGGTCGAGCCTGCCCTCGTTGAGCGCGTTCATGATCTGCCCGGCGATCGCGTGCCCGTAGGCCCGGACGAGAGCGAGGAACGCCCGCAGCGCCGCGGCGTGCACCTCCGTGTAGACCCGGTACCCACTGGGCGTGCGGTCGGCGCGCGGGAGGAAGCCGTCGCGCTCGTAGTTGCGCACCGCCTGCGTCGAGATGCCGTGCTCGCGCGCGAGATCCGCCGGTTTCAAGGTGACCACCGGTTGGAGACTTTAGCGCACTCTACCCAGGCCAAGCCAACAAAAGTCTCAATGGGTCTTTCAACGATACGATTGAGGCTCATGGACATTCGAGAACTACTCGCCCCGGACGTCGACTTCCTGGCCTTCGGCGAGCCCGCCCACCTGGAATCGGCCTTCGCCCTGATCCGCAACGAACTGTTCGCGGAGCTGGCCGGTGCGGTCACCGCGATCGCGCTGGAGACCGACCGCGTCGCCGCGCTCGCGGTGAACGAGTACGTCCAGCACGGCGCCGGCAACCTGGACACGGTGATGCGCGAGGGCTTCTCGCACCGCTTCGGCGAGCTCGACAACAACCGGCGGCTGATCACCTGGATGCGTGAGTACAACGAGACCGCCGAGCGGCCGCTCGCCTTCCACGGCTTCGACGTCTCCACCGAGATGATGAACGCGCCCAGCCCGCGCACCTACCTGGAGCACGCGCGGGACTACCTGGGCCTCGACCACGACATCGCGGCCCTCACCGGTGACGACGAGCGGTGGAACCGCACGGAAGCGGTGCTGAAGGCGGCCGAATCACCCGGCGCCACGCCCGAGGCGGACCGGCTCCGCGTGATCGCCGACGACATGCTGGTCACCCTTTACGCCAGCGCGCCGATGCTGATCGCGGCGACCTCTCGCGCGCAGTGGGACCGGGCGCGGATCCACCTCACCGCGGGCCTCGGCCTGCTGCGGTACCACCGCCAGGCCGCGGAACCGGTCGACGACAGCGCCCGCTGGACCCGGATGAGCGCGTTCCGCGACGCGATGATGGCCCAGAACCTGCTCGACATCCGGGACGCCGAGCGCGGCCCGGTCCTGGTGTTCGGCCAGAACCGGCACCTGCAGCGCAACGAGAGCCACATGCGGCTGGGCCCGATGGACATGAACTGGTCCAGCGCGGGCGCCATCGTCTCGTCGCTGGTGGGCGAGCGGTACCGGCTGATCGTCGGCAGCCTGGGCAGCAGCAAGGCGATCGACCTCGGCGAGCCAGGGCCGGAGACGTTCGAGGGCCGGTTGCAGAGCCGCGTCGACGAGTGGGGCCTGGTGCCGGCGCGCGAACTCGCTGCCGCGGAGACGCGCACCGACACCAACCCCATGCAGGGCTACTTCCCGCTGGACCAGGCCACGGTCGACGGCGCCGACGCGATCCTGCACGTCAGCGCCGGGACCGACACCCAGGCCCTGGTGCTGCGTGCCTAGCGCGGCGCCATCCGCAGCGAGCCGTCCATGCGGATGACCTCGCCGTTGAGGTAGTCGTGCTCCACGATGTTCACCGCGAGCTGGGCGTACTCGTCGGGCCGGCCGAGGCGCTTCGGGAACGGCACTCCCGCCGCCAGGCCGGCCCGGAACTCGTCGGAGACCGTGGCCAGCATCGGGGTGTCGATGATGCCCGGCGCGATCGTCATGACCCGGATGCCGTGCGAAGCCAGGTCGCGCGCCGCGGGCAGCGTCATCCCGGCCACACCGCCCTTCGACGCCGAGTAGGCGACCTGCCCGATCTGCCCGTCGAAGGCGGCGACCGACGCGGTGTTGATGACGACGCCGCGGGCGCCGTCTTCGATGGGCTCGGTCTTGGCGATCGCCTCGGCGGCCAGGGTCGTCACGTTGAAGGTGCCGATCAGGTTGACCTCGACGACCTTGCGGAACAGGTTCAGGTCGTGCCTGCCCTTCTTGGACAGGATCCGCGCGGACGGCCCGATGCCGGCGCAGTTCACCACGACCCGCAGCGGCACCGACCCGCCCGCGGCCTGCTCCACCGCGGCCGCGACCTGGTCACCGTCGGTGACATCGGCCTCGACGTAGGTGATGCCCTCGACCTTCTCCGCCTTCTCGATCCCGGCGGCGAGGTCCAGCGCGAACACGTGCGCGCCCCGCTCGGCGAGCGCCTTCGCCGTCGCGCCACCGAGTCCCGACGCACCACCTGTGACGATCGCGGCGGTGTCCTTGATCTGCATGAACGGTTCCTTCCGTGGCCGGCCACTCTGCTCTGCACACGAGGTTAACGCTCGTTTTCCCCGGCCTGGCGTGGCCCTCCTCACCCGTCGCGCGACGTACCCGGGGCGGACGACTTCCGTTAGGACTGCGGTCAACTGCGGCTGTCACCGTCGGCAGCATGAGCGGAGCTCGCATCGTCGTGATCGGCACCGGATACGTCGGACTGACCACTGGGGCCTGCCTCGCCGCCCTCGGACACCAGGTGACCTGCGTGGACGTGGACGACGTCAAGGTGGCCCGGCTCGCCGCGGGACGGGTGGACATCCTGGAGCCCGGCCTGGAGGAACTGGTCACGCGCGGGCTCGCCGCGAGAAGGCTGCGGTTCGTGGTCGGGTCGCGCGCCGCGGTCGCCGGAGCGGACGCGGTCTACCTGTGCGTGCCGACCCCGATGGGCGCGGGCGGCGCCGCCGACCTCCGCGCCGTGGAAGCGGTGATCGCCGAGATCGCCGACGTCCTGCCGGCCGGGTGCGCGGTGGTCACCAAGTCGACCGTCCCGGTCGGCACCGCCCAGCGCATCCGCGCCCTGCTCGGCCGCGACGACGTGCCGGTGGTGGCGAACCCCGAGTTCCTGCGCGAGGGCACCGCGGTCGCCGACTTCATGCACCCGGACCGGATCGTCGTCGGCTCCGACGACGAGGCCGCCGCGCGCCGCGTCGCCGACCTCTACCGCGACCTGTCCGCGCCGAACGTCATCACCGACGCCGCCAGCGCGGAGCTGGTCAAGTACGCGGCCAACTGCTTCCTCGCGATGAAGCTGTCTTACGTCAACGCGATCGCCGAACTGTGCGAGCGGCTCGGCGCGGACATCGTGTCGGTGACCGAGGGGATGGGCCACGACCGCCGTATCGGCCGGTCGTTCCTCAAGCCCGGCCCCGGCTGGGGCGGCTCCTGCCTGCCCAAGGACACGCACGCGCTGGTGCAGGTCGCCGAGTCCGTCGGGTTCGACTTCTCGCTGCTCACCGCGGCGATCGTGGAGAACATCGCGCAGCGGGACCGGATCGTCGCGAAGATCGCCGGCGCCGTGGGCGGCAGCCTGGCCGCCGCCCGGATCGGCGTGCTGGGCCTGGCGTTCAAGGCGGGCACCAACGACCTGCGCGACTCGCCCGCCCTGTCGGTCACCTCGATGCTCGCCGCGCACGGCGCCGAGGTGACGGCCTACGACCCGGCGGTGCGCGAGGCGCTGCCCGGCATGACCGTGGTCGACGACCCGTACCAGGTGGCCAAGGACGCGGACGCGATCGTCGTGCTCACCGAGTGGGCCGAGTTCACCAAGCTGGACTGGGGCTACGTGGCGGACCTGATGCAGGGCGACGGGGTGGTGGACACGCGGAACCTGCTGGAGCCGCGGACCATCACGGACGCCGGACTGTCCTATGTGGGCCTCGGCCGCCCCCGCCCGGCCCGCGTCGCCCTGCCGAGTCCGTCGGGTGTTGCCGGCTGAGCAGCTTGCGCCGCCGCGGGTTCTCAGACGTCCCCTCGCGAGGACAGCGCCGACGTGGTGAACTGGCGTTCATGAGGAGGCGATCCCACAGCGAGGGGGCGTCTGAGGTTCCGCCACCCGCACCGCTACGAAAGGCGGCCCATCGTCAGTCCGATCATGGCTGCCAGAGCCAGAACTCGATGCCCTGGTTGTCGATGCAATCGGCCGTGAGCCCATACGGCTTGCGGTCGACTTCCGTCACCTGACCGCCCGCCGCACGCACGCGCTCCACCGCGGCGTGCACGTCGTCGACCGCGTACATCAGCTTCCAGCCGACCTGCCGCGGCCCGCCCCACAGGCCGCCTTCCAGACCCGGCCCCTCGAAACCCCAGGCGTGTTCGACGGATCCGCGGGAGAACTGCCACCCGAGGACGCTGCCGTAGAACGCCTTCGCGGCCTCGTCGTCCGGGACCTGGAAGGTGAAGTACATGGCCTGGCCGTGCCGCGCGGTGTCCTGGCCGCTCGCGCGGACCGGCGCCTGGGACAGCAGCCACCGCTGGCCGAAGGGGTCGCGGATCGAGCCGGACCGGCCGTGCCCGCGGTCGGACACGGGGTCGAGCACCTGCGCGCCCAGCTCGACGGCGCGCGCCACCGCGGCGTCCACATCGGACAGCTCGATCCGGATGCTCGCCCCGGCCGCGGCCGTGACGTGCCCGATCTCCGGGAACTCCTCGGCCAGCATGAGGACGCTGTCGCCGATCGCCAGTTCGGCGTGCCCGATGCGGCCGTCCGGCATCACGATGGGGTCGCCGCGGCGTTGCGCGCCGAACGCTTCGACGTAGAAGTCCAGCGCCCGCCGCGCGTCGGACACGGCGAGGTACGGGGTCAGCGAGTGCAGTTCCGCCCGTGCGGGTGCTTCCGTGCTGGTCATCTCTCCTCCGTTCAACACAGCGCGACGCAGGCGCTCGCGCAGTTCGTCGGCGAACCGCGGATCGGGGGCGACCGGCTGGACCGGGGCGCGGAGTGCGTCGAATGGGTCAGTCATCACGCACCTCCTTCTCCCGGTAGGCGGCCCGGAACGCGGATCGCGCCCGGACCAGCAGTGCTTCGGTGGCGTGCACGGTCCGGCCCAGCAGGCGGGCGACCTCCGGCACCGGCAGACCGTCCAGGTACCGCAGCGTCAGCGCGGCGCGGTGGTGCGCGCCCAGCGACTCCAGCACCTCGCGGGCCAGCAGGGCGTCCAGTTCGGCGTCCCACGGGTCCACCGAGTCGGCCTCGGACTCGTGCACCACGCGCAGCCCGCGTTCCTCGCGCTCCCGCCGCCGCCAGTGGTCGATCAGCTTGTGCCGGGCCACCCCGATGAGCCACGGCGTGCTCACCGGCGGCGCTCCCGGGTTCCGGCACGCGCTGACGGCGCCGAGGAACGTCTCCGAGGTCAGCTCCTCGGCCACGCCCCGGTCACCGCAGCGCGCGAGCAGGTAGCCGTACACCTCCGGCAGCGCCGTCTCGTAGAGGTCGAGCAGCGCGAAGGCCGGGTCCGGTCGTACCCGCGGTTCGCTCACACCCCCATCGTCGCCCGGGGGAGCGGTTCTCCGACGCCCTTCGCGCGGATTTTCAGCCGCGCGGGTCCGGCAACCGCCGCGCGGCGACCGCGGCGACGGCCATCACGGTCGCCTGCAGGGCGGTGACCAGCAGCAACGCGTCCTGCGCGCCCCACGTCCCGGCCAGCGCGACGTACAGCGTGCCCATGGTCGCGACGCCCAGCGCGAGCGCGCTCTGCTGGGTCGTGGTGAGCATCCCGCTGCCTGCGCCCGCGCTGTCCGCCGGGACCCGCGACAGGACGACCCGGAAGAGCGTCGGCCCGGCCAGTCCCTGCCCGGCGCCGGTCACCAGCATGCCGGGGACGAGGGCGAGGACGGTGACGTCCGGCCAGGCCAGCAGCACGGTGCCGATCAGGGTGAGCAGCCCGAGCACCTGCACGGTCGTGCCGAGCACGATGACGTGCCGCCCGAGCCGGGCCACGAACCGGCTGCTGAGCAGCGAGAACACCAGGAACGCGACGGCCATCGGGGTGAGCGCGAGACCCGACGCGAGCGGGCCGAGGTGTAGGCCGTCCTGCAGGACGAGCGCGTAGACGAACAGGAACCCGCCGAACCCGGCGAAGAACGGCACGCCGACCGCGAGCCCGCGGCGCATGCTCGGCATCCGTGCCAGCGACGGCGGCAGCAGCGGCGTCGCGCCCCGCGCTTCGAGCCGGCGTTCCACGGTGACGAACGCGGCCGCGCCGAACGGGACCGCGACGAGCAGCGCCCAGCACCACGCCGGCCAGCCGAGCGCCTGGCCCTCCAACAGCGGCACGAGCAGCGCGAGCAGGGTCAGGCCGAGCAGGGCGGTGCCCCGCAGGTCCACGCCCAGCGGGTGGTTCGCCCTGGTGTCCGGCAGCAGACGGCGGGCCAGCACCAGGCCGAGCAGCCCGATCGGCACGTTGACCAGGAAGATCGGCCGCCAGCCGCCGCCGGCGAGGTCGACCGACACCAGGACCCCGCCGAGCAGCTGGCCGACGACCATCGAGATGCCGCCGGTGGCGCCGTAGTAGCCGATGGTGCGGGAGCGTCGCTCGCCGGAGGTGGTGGCTTGGATGATCGAGAGCACCTGCGGCACCACCAGCGCGGCCGCCGCGCCCTGGGCGACACGGGCCGCGACCAGCACGCCCGCGTTCGGGGCGAGCCCGCAGACCAGCGAGGTCAGGGTGAACGCGGCCAGGCCGAGGGAGAACACGCGGCGGTGGCCGAACGCGTCGCCCAGCCGCCCGCCGACGACCAGCAGGAGCGCGAACGCGAGGCCGTAACCGGCGACGATCCACTCCAGCGTGGCGGCGGTCGTGTGCAGGTCGGCATTGATGGTGGGCAGTGCGACGTTGACGATGTACAGGTCGATGGGCGCCAGCGCCGCCCCCAGGAGCACGGTGGCGAGCCCACCGCGGGTGAGTGCCTGCCGGGTCTCGGCCGGCGCCAGGGTTGTCGTCATGGTTCCACCGTGGGCTTCCGCGGAGCCTGGTACCAGATAGCGTTGATCCAGGTATCAGGACTACCTGGTAACAGGATCGGTGGCGTGCCAGGCTGGCAGCATGACCACCGCCGTGCGCATGTCCGCCGACGAGATCCGCCGCGCCGAGCTGGCCGCGTTCCTGCGCAGCCGCCGGGAACGGATCTCGCCCGAGCAGGTCGGCCTGCCCGCGGGCGGCCGCCGCCGCACGCCTGGGCTGCGGCGCGAGGAGGTCGCGCAGCTCGCCGGGGTGGGGGTCACCTGGTACACGTGGCTGGAGCAGGGCCGCGACATCCACGCGTCCGAGCAGGTGCTCACCGCGGTCGCGCGGACCCTGCAGCTCGACCAGCACGAGCGCAGCCACCTGTTCACCCTCGCCGGCGCGCCCGAGCCGCCGATGGAGAAGGACTGCAAGGTCGTCACGCCGCAGATCCGGGCGATCCTCGACCAGCTGGAACCCTTCCCCGCGGCGGTGCAGAACGCGCGCACCGACATCCTCGCCTACAACCGCACCTACGACTGGCTGATGGACGTCGGGAGCGTGCCGGTCGAGGAGCGCAACTCGATGCTGCTGGCCTTCACGAACCCGCGCTGGCGGGCGAGGCTGCGGGACTGGGAGGACGGCCTGCCGCGCTCGGTGGCGCAGTTCCGCGCGTCGATGGCCGAGCACGTCGCAGAGCCGGGCTGGAAGGCGCTGGTCAAACGCCTGCGACGGGAGTCCCCGGAGTTCGAGGCGATCTGGAACCAGCACGACGTCCAGCCGATGCGGAACCTCACGAAGTGCTTCGTGCACCCCGAGGCGGGCCTGTTGAGCTTCGACTACACGCACCTGTGGTTCGGCCGCCGCTCCGAGGTCCGCCTGACGACCTACACCCCCGCCGACAGCGAGACGGCCGCGAAACTCGTCGCCCGCTGATCTTGCGGAACCGGCCCAGGGGCTGGTTGCGTCGTACCCCGGGCAGATTGGGGGACGGATGACCGAGGGCAACCCGCTGGTCGCGGCGCCGGTGTCGACGACGACCGGGGTGACGGGGATCGGGATTCTGGAGTCGGCGCAGGACCTGTCCAACGGGATCAAGGACGGGTCGTGGGTCGAGGGCGGGCTGGGGGCGCTGGGCACGGGTCTTGAGGTCCTGTCGATGGTGATCGATCCGCTGGGCACGTTGGCGCAGTACGGGGTGGCGTGGCTGATCGAGCATGTGCGGCCGCTCAAGGAGGCGCTGGACTGGCTGGCCGGGGACCCGCCGGTGATCCAGTCGTTTTCCGACACGTGGGCGAACGTGGCCAGGGAGGTCGGCGCCGTCGCGGGTGATTTGAAGAACGAGGTCGACGGTGGCACGGCGGGCTGGACCGGTCAGGGGGCGGACACCTATCGGGAGAACGGGGCGGCGCAGGCGGAGGCGCTGGCGGGGGCGGCGTCGCTGGCGGAGGGGATTTCCTC
>NZ_JBEXTZ010000083.1:0-36513 GCF_040614195.1 Amycolatopsis sp. NPDC006125 | reverse complement strand
GTATTGTGATGTGTGGGGGGGGGGGGGGGGCCCCCCCCCCCCCCCCCGTCCGGTCAGCCGCTCTTGCGGCGGAAGGTGCGCTTGCTGGCCGCTGGGCCGTGTCCGTGGACGTGGCCGCCCTTGCCGCCCCCGCTGTCGTGCTTGCCGGACGACTGGGCGTTCGCCTGCTTGCGTTCGAGGGCTTCGCGGAACCTGCGCTTGACGTCGTCTTCCGAATCATTCGGTGAACTGTTCTCGGACATACGACCTCCTGGGTGTCACGCGCTTGCTCGTCCAGCCTCCCAGGCCCGGTCCACCTTGGCGAGCCGTTTTCGTCACGATTCACGGCGGTGTTGACTGGCGCGCCAACACGAGGGAGCTACTGTTACGCCATGGCGAAGTCTGCTCCCGTGCCCGGCCGTCCGCGCTCCCGTGACGCGGCGGGGCTGCCCGCGGTCACCCCGGATCGCATCATCGACGCGGCGCTCGAGCTGACGGCCAGGCACGGGGTGGAGTCGTGGACGCTGCGCCAGCTCGCCGGCGCGGTCGACGCCTACCCGGCGGTGATCTACCACCACGTGGGCGACCGGGACACGGTCGTGACGGCGGTCGTCGACCGCGTCATAGCCATGTACGAGCTGCCGCCTGCCGAGATGGAGTGGCGCGCCTGGTGGCGCCAGTTCCTCACCAACCTGCGGCTGGTGTTCATGCGCTACCCCGGCGTGGCCCGGCGGGTCGCGCTCAACGGCCCCTCGGTCGAGGCGGGCGGGCCCACTGTGGACCGTGCGATGAGGACACTGCTGGGCGCCGGGTTCGAGCAGGACGAGGCCGCCATGGTGTGCCGCCTGCTGGTCAGCCAGGCCTGCCTGTTCATCTCGCTGGAGGACGACCAGCGCAAGGCCGGCGAGGTGAAGGCCCAGATCTCCAGCGGGTGGGGCGAGCCGACTGCGGACCCGGACCTGGCCGGTCTGGCCACGCTCAGCGAATCGGTCCACGAGCGCCTCGCCGACCCGGCGAAGAACCGCGACTACTTCGGCGAGCTGTTCGACTACGCCGTGGACCGCGTGCTGGACGGCGTCCAGGTGCGGCTCGATGAGATCGAGCGCGGCTCCTGACCGACGCGAAACGGGGCCGCACCGGATCGGTGCGGCCCCGTTTTCACGTCCCCGTCAGGGGCAGACGATCTTCGGCTGCGGGTTGTAGTGCACGGTGCGGGTCTCGCGCTTGACCTCGCGGCCGGTCTTCGCGTCCCGCAGCACCCGGGTGTCGCTGGTGGTGAAGCCCTGCGCCCCGTTGGAGGGGTGGCAGTTCTCCGCCGGGCCCGGCTTCTCCTGCGGCGGGACGAAGTTCGACCGCGGCCCCGGGATCGACTCGACGGTGTACCGCTTGGTGCCCCACAGCTTCACCGTGATGGACGACGGCGTCCAGATCGTCTGGATCGCCACGCCGGTGTCGGAGTCGTTGGTGAACTTCAGGTCGATCACGCTGCTGCCGCTGGCGCTCTGGAACACCGTCGCCTCCCGCGCGGCGGGGTAGCGGCTGATGTAGTAGCTGTGCTCCTTGTGCCCGGCGTCCTTCAGCCCGGCGAAGTAGGCCGCGTTGTACAGCGTGGTGGCGAACTGCGAGATGCCGCCGCCGACCTCGCGGGCCGGGGCGCCGTTCTCGATCACTCCGGCCTCGACGTAGCCCTGTGCCTTGCCGCGCGGACCGGTGAACCCGTTGAGGCTGAACGTCTCGCCCGGCTTCACGATCGCGCCGTTCACCTTCTGCGCGACGGTCCTGATGTTCACGCCGGAGTCGGCGGCGAACCCGCCCGTGGTGAACTCGCCGATGACCTCGGTGATGCCGAGCTGGTTGGCCTGCTCGGTGGTCACCTTCGCCGGGGTGGTGTGGTACTTCGCGACCAGTTCGTGCGCGCCCGGCGCCTTGAGCAGGTCGAACAGCGGCTGCAGGGTCGGGTTCCAGTCGACGCCCTTGCCATCCACCGACGGCTGCACCGTGGGTCGGCCGCCCTCGAACACGATCTGGGCGTCCTTGCCCTCCTTCTCGGAGGACTTGAGCTGCGGGCCGGCCGCCTCGACGATCTTGTTGTGGTCGACCTTCGGCACCAGCGTGCCGCCTTCGCCCGGCTCGAACGACAGCGCTGCGGCCACGGCCTCGGGGGAGAGCGTCGCGGTGGCGCCCTCGCCTCGGATGACCAGCGGCGTGGACACGGCGGGCTTGGCGAACCCGTCCAGCGTGGCCTGCACGGCCTCGGCCGAGACCTGGACCGGCGTGGTCGTCACCGGGAGGTTCAGCGTCTGCCCGGTCGCCCAGTGGCGCAGCACCTCGTTCTTGGCGCCCTCGGCGTCGAGCTGCTGGCCGGGCTGCGGCGGCACCGCGACCGGCTGGGCCTCCTCGAACCGGATCGTGCCCTCGACGGGGAGGCGGTCCGTGCGGCCGCGCAGCTCCTCGATGGCCGCGGCGAGCTTGTTCTGGTCCGCGTGGGTGACCACGCCGACCTCGCGGTCGCTGAAGAACGACGCGATGCGGGTGAACGGGTTGAGCGGCTGGTCGCCTGCCTGGTCCAAAGTGGACGGCCAGTCGAGCGTGAGGCCGGCCGTGGACGGGTCGATCGCGGCGGTGGCGTCACCGGCGCGCACCGGGATCGTCTGCGTCAGCCGCGGTTCGATCTCGTCCCGCAGCTTGTCCTCGGCCGCGGTGCGCTTGAGCCCGCCGACCTCGACCCCGGCGACGGTGACCCCGCGGGGCACGTTGCCCTGGCTCACCAGCAGGTCGACGGCGTAGAGCGCGGCGAGCACGCCGAGCACCGACCCGGCGATGATCGCGGCGCGCTTGGCGGACTTCTTCTTCCGCGGCGGCTCCTGCGTCACCTTCGGCAGCACGTCGGTGACCGGGGTCATGACCTCGGTCCGCTCGTCGTCGGACGTGGGCCACGCGGGTTCCTGCGTCAAGGCTCACCCCTCCTGATCCGGACAACCCGGATGAAGGTTACGGGCGAGGGGATTCGCGCCCTGCTCCGGGTGGCCCAGCGTGATACACCGGTGACCATGCAGCTCCTCGTCATGTCCGACACCCACGTGCCGAAGCGGGCGCGTGATCTGCCGGAACAGCTGTGGCAAGAGGTCGGGCGCGCCGACGTGGTGGTGCACGCGGGCGACTGGGTGGAGGTCGCGCTGCTGGACGAGCTGGAGAAGCGCAGCAAGCGGCTGATCGGCGTGTACGGCAACAACGACGGCCCGGAGCTGCGCGCACGGCTGCCCGAGGTGGCCAGGGCGTCGCTGGACGGCCTGCGGTTGGCGGTGGTGCACGAAACGGGCCCGGCGAAGGGCCGGGAGGCGCGGTGCGCGCGGGACTACCCGGATGCCGACGTCCTGGTGTTCGGGCACAGCCACATCCCGTGGGACACGGTGGCGCCCAACGGATTGCGCCTGCTCAACCCCGGCTCGCCGACCGACCGGCGCCGCCAGCCGGAGCACACGTACCTGACGGCGCGAGTGCGCGCGGGGCGATTGGAGCAGGTGAAGCTGCACGCGCTGCCGCCCCGCTGATTCCGGTCTCGCGCGGGGCCGTACCGCCGCGGTCCCGCTGGTCCCGGCGCCGCTGGCGCTCCGGCGCAGCTGGTGGTGCTGGCGCTGCTGGCAGTGCTTGCTCCCGCTCCGCGGGGCGCCGTTGGTGTCCCGGCGCTGCTGACAGTGCTGGCTCCCGCTTCGCGGGGACGTGCCGCTGCGGTCCCGCTGGTCCCGGCGCCGCTGGCGCTCCGGCGCTGCTGGTGGTGCTGGCGCTGCTGGCAGTGCTCGCTCCCGCTTCGCGGGGCGCCGTTGGTGCGGTGCCCCCGCGGTCTCGGCGCTGCTGGTGCCCCGGCGACCCCCGTGCCGTTGGCGCCCCCGGTGCTGCTGACTCCCGCTTCGCGGGGGCGATGCCGTCGGCTGGGCCGCCGCATCCGGTAGCCCCGCCGGCCCTGGCGGCCCGCGAGGCTTGCACCCGCTTCGCGGGGGTGCCGCGGGCCGGACCGCCGCAACTGGCAGCCGCGGCGCTGGGCCCGCAGCCACGGGGCGGGTCGTGGTCAGTCGCGGCTCGTGGCCGAGTCCGCCCCGTCTGCCGGTTCGCGGCTCGCTGAACGCGCCTCCGGCACCTTCACCTCCGCCGGCTGCGCCAGCAGCCGGACGATCGAGGTGAACGAATCCACCCCGATGCCCGGGTCCACCGAGCGCAGCAGGCCCAGCCCGAGCGTGATGCTGAACAGCGCGTAAGCCGCCTGCCGGGCGTCCATCGGCAGCCGCACGCCCAGGCGCCGCGCGTTGGTGTTCAGCAGGCCCGTCACCAGGTCGGCGATCTCGGCGTTGCTCTTGGCCAGCCGCCCGAGGAGCTCCGGGTCGCGGCGGCAGTTGAGCAGGTACTCCGCCTCCAAGCGGATCCACTCCTGGTCGCCGCCGGTGCCCGCGGCCCACACCGCGAAAGCCGCGAGGAGTTCCTCGAGGCTGTCGGTGCCGGCCAGGGTCGCGTCCACCGACGCCGCCTTCTCCGCTCGCACCCCCTCCAGAACGGCCAGGCACAGCTCGTCCTTGTTGCGGAAGTTGGAGTAGACGGCGCCCTTCGAGTACCCCGCCTCCTCGGCCACCCGCTCCAGCGAGGTGCCGGTGTAGCCCTCGCGCAGGAACAGCTCCGTCGCCGTGTCCAGGAGGCGGCGGCGCGTGTGCGCCTGACTTTCAGCGCGCGTCAGTCGAGCCATGCGATCACTGTAAGGCTCGGCTTGAACTGTGTTTAAGCCTGGTCGGGGTTTCGGTTTTGGGTATCCCCCGTCCGGGTGGTTCAGGACGGCAGCGTCCGGAACGCCAGCCCCGCGTTCTTCAGCCGCGTCAGCAGCGCGTCGCCCATCGCGGCGGCCGGGGAGAGCTGCCCGGCGCGGGACGGCAGGTCGTCGTGCGCCAGGCAGAGCGCGGACTCGGCCAGCATCTTCGCCGTCTCGTCGTAGCCGGGGTCGCCGCCGGAGACCTCGGTGACCACGCGCTTGCCACCGCCGTCGGCGACGAACCGGACCTTGAACCAGGACTTCGCGCGGCGCTGCTCGCTCGGGCCCTGACCGGGCTTGCGCAGGTTGCCCAGCGCCTTGCGCACCGGCGGCAGTTGCACGAGCGCGACCGCGGCGCCCAGCCCGGCGAGCCCGCCCGCCAGCACCGGCAGGTGCTTGACCGCGGCGTAGTGGCTGTAGGTGAAGTCCGGCCCGTACTCGGGCAGCTCCCGCGCCGAGCCGACGACGATCTGCGGGTCGATGGTCGGCAGCGGCACCAGCCAGTGGCCGGTCTCGCCGTCGCGCCGCGGGGTGCCGGTCACCGCGCGCACGCGGCGGCCCTCGGGGCGGTGCTGCACCTTCTTGCGTTCCCGCGCGGCCTGGGCCATCGGCAGCAGCCGGGACGCGGCGCCGAGCGCGGAGGCGTAGGTGCCGCCGGAGAACGTCGCCCCGACGCGGACCTGGCCGCGCACCCGGATCGGCACGTCGTCCGGCAGCTGCTTGACCGTGTAGTAGACGCCCAGGTCGTGCGGGATCGAGTCGAAGCCGCACGCGTGCACGATGCGCGCCCCGGTTTCGGCGGCGCGGGCGTGGTGGCGGACGTACATCAGGTCGGTGAACTCGGGCTCGCCGCACAGGTCCACGTAGTCGGTGCCGGCCTCGGCGCACGCGGCCACCAGCGGCTCGCCGTACTGCACGTAGGGGCCGACCGTGGTGATCACGACCGTCGCCGATTCGGCAACCGCTTTCAGCGAGGCGGGGTCGGTGACGTCGGCGTAGAGGAGCGGCAGCTGGGCGAACTTCGGCCCGAGGCCGTCGCGCACGGCCTCCAGCTTGGCGCGGCTGCGACCGGCGAGGGCCCACCGGCAGTCGTCGGGGGCGTGCCGGGCCAGGTACTCCGCGGTGAGCCGGCCAGTGAAGCCGGTCGCGCCGAACAGGACCACGTCGTAAGCCATGCGGGCCACCCTAACGGCTGCCTAGGCTCGATGGATGATCAATGGCGCTCACGTGATCCTGTACAGCCACGATGCGGAAGCCGACCGCGCCTTCCTGCGTGACGTGCTCGGACAGCCGCACGTCGACGCGGGCGGCGGTTGGCTCATCGTGAAACTGTCCCCCCGCCGAGCTCCGCCTGCCCGGCGGGGAGGTCGGCCTGTACGAGGCCCGCCACCAGCGGGCCGCCGATCTCTGAAATCCGCTGGACGGTCCCGTCACGATGGACCCGTGTGGACGATCAACCCGGTCCCCGTGACCGACGCCGCCGCGCAAGCCGTTCTGCGCGCCTACTTCGACGACGTCGCCAGCCGCTACTACGGCCGCCCCGCGACGGTGGCCGAACTGGACGCCGCGATGGCCGACGACCCCAGCGACGACCTCGTCCCGCCGACGGGCCTGTTCCTGCTCGCGCGGTCGCACGATGAGGTGACCGGCTGCGTCGGCATTCGCGTGCTCGACGTCACGACCGCGGAGCTGACCCGGATGTTCGTCCTTCCCGGAGCGCGTGGCCGGGGAGGTGGTGACCAACTGCTCCGCGCGGCCGAAACCGCAGCTCAGGCACTGGGTTGCGAGCGGATGAGGCTGGACACGCGGCACGATCTGGTGGAGGCTCGTGGGCTCTACGCCAAACACGGCTACCGCGAGATCGAAGCTCCTGAACAACGCTTGTACGCCGATCACTGGTTCGAGAAGCGGCTGGCGCTCGGCCGACAGGTGTAGTGGCCGAAAAACCGGGGTAGTCCTGCGCGCAACTGAGATGGTCGCGGAGGTGAGGTCGAGATGGCGGACACGTCACGGCTCCCGGTGCCTGTTGCCGAAACGTGGGAGTGGCAGAGGCACGGCAACTGCCGGAACTTGGACAGCTCGGTGTTCTTCCACCCGGACGGCGAACGGGGTTTCGCGCGGGCGGACCGGGTCGCGCGGGCGAAGCAGATCTGCATGTCCTGCCCGGTGATCGTCGAATGCCGGCACCACGCGCTCACCGCCGAAGAGCCCTTCGGCGTCTGGGGTGGGCTCGACGAGACCGAGCGGCGAGCGATGATCTCGCGGCGCAAGCAGCTGCTGGCCGGCGCTGAGAAGGAGCAGGAGTGCGTTTCGGTTACACCCTGATGACCGAACAGGCCGGGCCGAGGGAGCTGGTCCGGCACGCGGCGGCCGCCGAGCAGGCGGGGTTCGCGTTCGAGGTGTGCAGTGACCACTACTCGCCCTGGCTCGACGAACAAGGGCACGCCCCGTACGCGTGGAGCGTGCTGGGCGCGGTCACCCAGGTGACCGAACGCGTCGAGCTGCTGAGCTTCGTGACCTGTCCGCTCATGCGGTACCACCCGGCGGTGGTGGCGCAGAAGGCGGCGACCATCTCCCTGCTGTCGGGCGACCGGTTCACGCTCGGGCTGGGCGCGGGCGAGAACCTGAACGAGCACGTCGTCGGGCGCGGGTGGCCGCCGGTGAACGTGCGGCACGAGATGCTGAGCGAGGCGCTCGCGATCATCGGCGACCTGTTCGACGGCGGGTACGTCAACTACTCGGGTCAGCACTACCGGGTCGACTCGGCGAAGTTGTGGGACCTGCCGGAGCGGCGCACGCCGATCGGCGTCGCGGTGTCCGGCAAGCAGTCGGTGACGCGCTTCGCCCCGGTGGCCGACGCGCTGATCGCCACCGAGCCGAAGCCCGAGCTGCTGCACGCCTGGGACGAGGAGCGCGCCCAGCTGGGGCAGGACTCTTCGCGCAAGTACGCGCAGCTGCCGGTGTGCTGGGACCCCGACCCGGAGGCGGCCAAGCAGCGGGCGCACGAGCAGTTCCGCTGGTTCGGCGGCGGCTGGAAGGTCAACGCCGAGCTGCCCGGCACGTCCGGGTTCGCCGGTGCGACCCAGTTCATCACCCCCGACGAGGTCGCGCAGGCCATCCCGTGCGGCCCGGACGCCGAGCCGATCGTGAAGAGCGCCCAGGCCTTCGCCGACGCGGGCTTCACGGATCTGGCGCTGGTCCAGATCGGCGGCGACCACCAGGACGGGTTCTTCGAGTTCGCGTCGCGCGAACTGCTGCCCGCCCTGAACGAGGCCTACGGCACGGCCTAGTTCGTCTTGACGCGGCGGTGCCGCCTCACCACCCGTGCAGCTCGCACCGCCGCGGGTTCCGAGACGGCTCCAGCCACGCGCGGCGTGCCCGTTGAGGGTGGTGGTGGGCTGGCGGGAGGGGTCGCTACCCGCACCGCCAGGCCAGCCGGTTGTGGATTGGTTCAGTCGAGCAGGTCGCCGTCGCGGGTGATCATGGCTCGCAGCTTGCCCAGGGCGCGGTGCTGCGTGACGCGGACGTTGCCTGCCGAGATGCCCAGCGCCTCGGCCGTCTCGTTCGCCGACAGGCCGACCGCGATCCGCAGCGTCAGGATCTCCTGCTGCAGCTGCGGGAGGGTGGCCAGCAGCTTGGTCATCCGGTCGCCGAGGTCGACGTCGAGCGCGTGCTTCTCCGGCTCGTTGTCGGCCAGCGGGCGTTCCGGCAGCTCGGCGACCGGGTCCGACCGGTCCCGCGAGACCAGGCGGTAGGCATCGGCGACCTTGTTGGACGCGATGGCGTGCACCAGGTAGAGGAACGATCCGCCCCGGTCCTGGTACTGCGGCAACGCGTGCAGGACGGCCAGACAGACCTCCTGCGCGACGTCGTCCGCCGAGAGGTAGGACAGGTCGCGTCCGCCCAGCCGCGCCCGGCAGTACCGGACGGCGACGGGGGTGATCATCTGGATCAAGCGGTCCACGGCTCCGCGTTCACCGGTGGCGGCTTCGCGGACGACCGGGTCGAGCTCTTCCTTCGTGAGCCGCTGTGATGCCCGAGGAAAGGCCTGGGGCGTCAGCCCCGGCGCCTCGGGCTCGGCTCTTCCGGCAGTGACAGGCGGGACACTCGTTCGCATGGTCGGCTCCCCAACGACAACAACGATGACCCGTCGACCGGTCGCCGTCGGGGGCCCGCGTTTCTTGTTACTCTCGGTGAACGGGTACTCCCTCTAGGTCCCTGCCGACCCGTTCCCGATGAAACTGTGCGTAATCGTATGTGGTGGTCGCCCGGCAGTCCAGATTTCAACTAGACATACCCCATTCGCAGCAAGAGCCCGCTCGATGGAGTTCTCCAGGTGCGTGAACCGAGCACTCACGAACAATCAAGCGCAAAAGTGACACACTTCTTGGCTGTGTGACAACACGCAGGTCATGGGCGTGCGAAGACCCACCAACGCAGTACCGCGAACCGGACGATCCCGCCCAGACCGCTCGCCACCGCGAGTGCGACCGCCTGGAGGGTGGCCGACGGATTGGTGGTGAACAGGTGTAGCGAAAGCAGCACGAGTGATCCGTAGCCCGCGTAGAAGGCGAATGTCCCCGCCGACTGCAGGTGCAATCGAACGGGTGACGCGGAATGGCCGGCGAACGTTACGCGGCGCTGGAACTCGGTGTTGGCGAGCGTGGTCAGCGCGATGGCGAGCACGTTCGCGGTCACGGCGCCCAGCAGCGGGCGGCCGCCGAGGAAGAGGAGTTCCTGCAGTCCGGTCGTCAGCACTCCGGCGACGACGTACCAGGCGACCGGGTGGTGTTCGGCCGGACGGTGCGCGGCGGGAGCCTCCCGTGCCACCGACCCGCTGATCCACGTTGCGGTCATACCCAAAACTTACCTACGCTCAGCAATTGTTTGTACTGTACAACCACGTGAGCTTGATCTCGGGTTTGCCCGTTCCGCCACTCGGGTATCGCCACCGCTAGGACAGCAGGTGAGGAGGACCGATGAGTGAGGCTCATGGCCATCCCGTGCCGGACGCGGTGGAGACCGATCCGGCCGCGTTGAACAGCGCGGAGGACCTCGACGAGGACCGGTTGCGCGTCGACCCGCTCGAGGAGGGCGTCGAGCCGCCGGAGCGGTACATGGCCTCCGACCGGTTCGGCACGACCCCGAACGAGGTACGCGAGGGCGAGAGCCTCGACGGGCGGCTGGCGCAGGAGCGTCCGGACGTCCAGCCGGAGGACGTGCCCGCCGACGAGACCGAAACCCGCGACGGCCTGGACGTCGCCGACGCGGGGCAGAACCTCGGCGACGCGGTCGACCAGAAGGCGGACAACCCGCCCGGCTCGGTGCCGGACGCCATCCGGACACCGCCGGACGAAGACCCTGTGTGAAATCGGTCACATCGGCGCTGACCTGGCGAAACCCAGGGTGAACGGCGATGACGGCCGGTGCAGGACAGCGCTCGCGCGGGGGTGCCCCTACGGTCGGAGGTACGAGTGCACGTGACGCGAAGGGACTGACACGATGCTCGCTTTGACCGATGCCGCCGCCGAGGCCATCAGCGCCCTGACGGCACAGGAGGGCCAGACCGACAGTGGTGGCCTGCGCTTCGCCGTGCAGGCCCAGCAGGACAGCGGCGCGCAGCTGGCGCTGTCCGTGGCACCGGCTCCGGAGGACGGGGACCAGGTCGTGGGCGCGGACGGGGGCGCGAAGGTGTTCCTGGAGCCGCAGGCCGCGATCTTCCTGGACGACAAGGTGCTGGACGTCCAGCAGGACGAGCAGGGACAGCTGAACTTCGCCGTCCTGCCGCAGCCGGACGCGCAGCAGCCGGGCCTGTAGAACAAGGGACTTCCGCTGAGGGAGGGCGCCCGTGCGGCGTCCTCCCTCAGTGCGTTCCGGGGCCGAACCACCTCGTGAGCGCCTCGTGCAGGCCGTCGCCGTCGGAGCCGGTCCAGGCGATGAAGCAGTCCGGCCGCAGCAGGTACGCGGTCTCCAGCCCGGGCGCCTCGACGACGTCGACGGAGTTCCGCCACGGCCCGGCGTCCAGCGTCCCGGTCGGATCGAACAACAACGCCCGCGCGCCGCGGGCGAGCGCGGGCAGGTCCGGCAGGTCCGGTGCGAACCGCCCGGCCGGTTCACCGGGGCCGCCGACGTCGTAGCGGATGTCCGCGCCGGCCATCAGGTCGGCGATGTGCTGCCGGGTGCCGCGCAGTGCGAGCAGTTCCCCGAACAGCTCCCGCAGCGCGGTCACGTCGCCGCCCGGCCGGATCAGCAGCGACTGCGCCTGCGTGTGCATCGCGACCCGTTGCGCGACCGGGCGCCGCTCGGACTCGTAGGTGTCCAGCACGTCCACCTCGCCGCGGACCGCCGCCGCGAGCTTCCAGCCCAGGTTGACCGCGTCCTGCAGGCCGAGGTTGAGGCCGGGGCCGCCGATCGCGGAGTGCACGTGCGCCGCGTCGCCGAGCAGGAACACGCGGCGGTCCCGGTAGCGCTCGGCGATCCGGGTGTTCCCGCCGAACAGACGGCGCACCAGGTGCGGCCCCGCGCCGGACGGCGGCCCGAGCGGCAGGTCCGCGCCGAGCACGCGGGCGGCGCTGGCGCGCACTTCCGCCAGTGACGCTTCGCCGTCCGCGGGCAGGCCCCACTCCACGGTGCTGACCATCGGGTTCCGGTCGGGGAACGGCGCCCAGGTGATCAGCCCGCGTGCGGTCCGCAGGTGCTGGAACGGCGGCACGGCGCCGAACCCCGGGACCTCCAGCTCGCCGCCAGGGCCGATGAGCCCGGGTGGGACGCTGACCTCCGCCGAGTACGACACGGACTCGTCGGAGGTCACGCCGGGGAACCCGATCCCGGCCAGCTTGCGGACCACGCTGTGCCCGCCGTCCGCGCCGACGAGGAACCGCGCGCGGACCGGCTCGTGCCCGTCGACCTCGACGGTCACCGCGTCCGCGTCCTGGGTCAGACCGGTGACCTCGTGCCCGCGACGGACCTCGACGCCGAGTTCGGCCGCGCGTTCGGCGAGCACCTCCTCGATGCGCCGCTGGGGCACCATCAGCGTGTAGAGGTGGTGGGTGAGGTCGGCCAGCGGCAACGGGAAGGCGCCGAACACGAACCCGCGCGCGGGTTCGGGAGCGCCGGGCCCGCCGGTCAGCCGTTCGTACAGGCCGCGCCGGTCCAGCATCCGCACGACCTCGCCGACCAGGCCGTTGGCGCGGGGTTCGGTGCGGGGGCCGGCGAGACGTTCCAGGACGACCGCGCGGGTGCCGGACAGTGCGAGTTCGCAGGCGAGCATGAGGCCGTTCGGCCCGCCGCCCGCGATGACGACGTCGATCATGGAAAAATCCTTCCGGGCAGGGGGAACCGGCCCGGGTACCCCGCCCGGGCTGTCCACAGTGGAGTTACCGGCCCGCGGAGAGCAGGTCGAATGCTTCGGTGAGCAGGTCCGCCACCGGGCGATTGGTCCGGAGGTGGTGGCCGATCGCGGTGTGCACGGCGGCCACGACCGCGGCCGCCACCAGGTGCGGGTGCAGGTCCCGCTCGAGCGAGGCGCCGGTGCGCTCGGCGACCGCCGCGGCGATCTCGGCTTCCGCCACCGCGCCCGCCTTGAGCAGATCGCCCTGCAGGGCGGGGTCGGCGAGCATCACGCGCACGCCGGCCGTCCAGGTCACCGGGTCGGGCACCGGGTGCTCGGCCGCGGCGAGGTCCGGGGTGAACTGGGCCGCGGCGGAGGCGCTGATCGCGTCCCACAACGGCTCGTCGGCCGGCCGCTCGCGGAGCGCGACGGCGAGGTTGCGGAGGCGGTCGGTGTGGCGAGCCACGATCGCCTCGCCTTTGCTGGAGAAGTAGTTGTTGAACGTGCGCGGGGAGACCCCGGCCGCCTCGGCGATGTCCTCGACCTTGACGTTGCCGAACCCGCGCTCGACGGCCAGCCGGATGGCCGCCCAGCTGATCGCCGAGCGCGTCTCGGCTTTCTTCCGCTCCCGCAGGCCCATGGCTCCACGGTAGCAAAACTTGCGTGCCGCGCAAACATGCGTGACACGCAAGATTCAGAAGTGGTGCACGAGCTCCCGGAACGAACCCAGCGTCAGCACCCGATCGTCGGTCTCGTCCAGCTCGTCGTGCTCCAGCACCCAGGTGTTCGCGTTGGGGATGAACACCGCGTTCATGCCGGCCGCGCGGGCGGGGCGGATGTCCGACTTCGGCGAGTTGCCGATCATCCACGTCGACTCCGGCGCGAGCATCCGCGCCGACGCCAGGCCGCGGTACACCTCGACGTGCTTCTCCGGCACGATGTGCACCTCGCGGAAGTGGTGGGCCACCCCGGACGCGTCGATCTTGCGTTGCTGCTCCTCGCGGTCGCCCTTGGTCAGCAGCATCAGCTCGTGCCGCGAGCCCAGCTCGACGAGCGTCTCGGCGACGCCGGGGATCAGCTCGACCTCGTGGTTGATCAGCGCCGCCGCCAGCTCCTCGATGCGGGCGCGCTCCGCCGCGGTCGCGGGACGCTCACGCAACTTCTCGAAGCACTCGCCGAGGCTGTGCAGGAACACCTTGGTCCCGTAGCCGTGCGACACCGCGTTCGCCCGCTCGATGTCGTCGAGGATCTCCCGCACCGCGGCGCGCTCCAGCGTGGGATGCGCGATCCAGTCCAGGTAGTCGTCGATGACCCGCTCGAAGATCACGTTGTTCTCCCACAACGTGTCGTCGGCGTCGAGGATCAGGACCTGCCCGTTCAGTCGCACGCTGCGCAGACTAGGAGCGGTCGCCGTCCGGGCGCACCTCATTAACGGCGCCATCGCCCGCCAGCACGGCAGCGACGTTGCGCGCCGCGAGCAGGGCCATCTCGGTCCGGGTTTCGACCGTGGCGGAGCCGAGGTGCGGTGTCACGACCACGTTGTCCATCTCCAGCAGCCGCGGCTCGACCTCGGGCTCCTTTTCGAACACGTCCAGCCCGGCGCCGGCGATCTCCCGCCGCAGCAGCGCGTCGGCCAGCGCGGCCTCGTCCACGACCGGTCCGCGCGTGGTGTTGATCAGGAACGCGCTGTGCTTCATCACGCCCAGCGCCTCGGCGTCGATCAGGTGCCGCGTCTCCGGCGTCAGCGGGCAGTGCAGCGACACCACGTCGGCGGTGCGCAGCAGCTCCAGGAACGACAGGTGCTCCGCGTGCAGCGCCGACTCCACCTCCGGCTTCGCGCGGGACCGTCCGCTGTAGACGATCCGCATGCCGAACGCGCGGGCCCGGTGGGCCACCGCCTGCCCGATCTGGCCGAGGCCGACGATGCCGAGGGTCTTGCCCTGCAGGCCGGAGCCGAGCATGAACCCGAGGTGGAACGACCAGGGTGTGCGGGACCGCAGCAGCCGTTCACCCTCGCCGATGCGCCGCGTCACCGCGAGCAGCAGGCCGAACGCGAGGTCCGCGGTGGCGTCGGTCAGCACGCCGGGCGTGTTGGTGACCGTCACGCCCCGCTCGGCCAGCGCGGGCACGTCGATGTTGTCGTAGCCGACCGCGACGTTGGCCACGACCTTCAGCTGCGGCCCGGCCGCGTCGGCCACCGCGCCGTCGACGCGGTCGTGCAGCATGCACACCACCGCGTCCGCGCCGCGCACCGCTTCGCGCAGCTCGTCGGGGCTGAGCGGCCGGTCCTCGCCGGACACCCAGACCTCGCCCGCCTCGCGGAGCACCACCATCGCTGCTTCCGGAACCCGCCGCGTCACCACGATTCGCATGGGCTCCAGCTTCGCAGGATCGGCGGCCGCTCGCGCTATTCGGGGTCCATGCCCCCGGGGCCGCCCTCGCCCTCCGGCTCGGCCTCGTCCGTGCCGACTTCGGGGTCCTGGTCGCGGTAGGTGGGTTCGGTGTGCTCACCGCCGATGTCGGCGTCCTGCTGCTCGCTCTCGGCCGTCACCGGGTCGATTTCGGGTCCGCTCATGCGTCCACCCTTCCTTGCGTGGCTCCGGACGGCCAGCTATGTTCATATGTAGAACTTGTGTGCGGAATGCGAACGGAAGCAGCTCAATGGCCGAGATAACGTCGCTCCGTGACGCCGTCGCCCAGCTGGTGCACGACGGGGACACGGTCGCCCTCGAAGGATTCACCCACCTGATCCCGCACGCGGCGGGACAGGAGATCATCCGCCAGCGGCGCAGGGACCTCACGCTGGTCCGGATGACGCCGGACATCGTCTACGACCAGCTCATCGGCGCTGGGTGCGCGAAGAAGCTGATCTTCTCCTGGGGTGGCAACCCGGGCGTCGGGTCGCTGCACCGCTTCCGCGACGCCGTGCAGAACTCCTGGCCGGTGCCGCTGGAGATCGAGGAGCACAGCCACGCCGGCATGGCCAACCGCTACGTCGCCGGCGCGTCCGGGCTGCCGTTCGCGGTGCTGCGCGGCTACCGCGGCACGGACCTGCCCAAGCACACGGACACGATCAAGACGATCACCTGCCCGTTCACCGGCGAGGAACTGGCCGCGGTGCCCGCCATCAACCCGGACGTGTCGATCATCCACGCGCAGCGGGCCGACCGGGCGGGCAACGTGCAGATGTGGGGCCTGGTCGGGGTGCAGAAGGAGGCCGTGCTGGCCGCCAAGCGCAGCCTGGTCACGGTCGAGGAGGTCGTCGACGAGCTGACCCCGGTGCCCGGCCAGGTCATCCTGCCGACCTGGGCCGTCACGGCGGTCGCCGAAGTGCCCAACGGCGCGCACCCGTCCTACGCGGCGGGGTACTCCGAGCGCGACAACGAGTATTACGCGTATTGGGATTCCATTGGGCGGGAGAGGGACTCGTTCCAGCGCTGGCTGGACGAGAAGGTGTTCGGCGTGGAGGTGGCCCAGTGACGACGGTCGAACGGACGTACACGTCCGACGAGATGATGTCGATCGCCGCGGCCCGCGCCCTCACCGGCGGCCAGCGGGTGTTCGTCGGCATCGGCCTGCCCTCCACCGCGGCCAACCTCGCCCGCCGCACCCACGCCGAGGACCTGGTGCTCATCTACGAGTCCGGCACCCTCGGCTCGAAGCCCACCCGGCTGCCCGCGTCGATCGGTGACGGCATCCTCGCCGACACCGCCGACGCCGTGATCAGCGTGCCGGAGGTGTTCAACTACTGGCTGCAGCCCGGCCGGATCGACGTCGGCTTCCTCGGCGCGGCGCAGCTGGACAAGTTCGGCAACATCAACACCACGGTCATCGGCGCCGACTACGCCGACCCGAAGGTCCGCCTGCCGGGCGCCGGTGGCGCGCCGGAGATCGCCGCGAACTGCCACGAGGTCTACGTCGTGGTGCGGCAGAGCAAGCGCAGCTTCGTCGAGCAGGTCGACTTCATCACCTCCTTCGGCCACGGCCGCGGCAAGGGCGAGCGCGAGAAGCTGGGCCTGCCCGGCGCCGGCCCGACCCTGGTGATCACCGACCTCGGCGTGATGCGCCCCGACCCGGAGACCGCGGAGCTGGTGCTGACCCAGATCCACGAGGGCGTCACGGTGGAGCAGGTCAAGGAGGCGACCGGCTGGGACCTGAAGGTCGCGCCGGAGCTGGAGACCACGCCGCCGCCGACCGAGGCCGAGCTGAAGGCCCTGCGTGAGTTGAAGGCAGCCAAATGAGTGACGCATACGTTCTCGACGCCATCCGGACCCCGTTCGGCCGCTACGGCGGCGCCCTGGCGGGAGTCCGCCCCGACGACCTCGCCGCGCACGTGCTGCGTGAGCTGGCCTCCCGCAACGACCTCGACCCGGGCACGGTCGACGAGGTCGTGCTGGGCGACGCCAACCAGGCGGGGGAGGACAACCGCAACGTGGCGCGCATGGCCGCGCTGCTCGCGGGCTGGCCGACCTCGGTGCCCGGCACCACCGTGAACCGGCTGTGCGGCTCCGGCCTGGACGCGGTGATGCAGGCCAGCCGCACCATCGCGACCGGCGACGCGTCGCTGGTCGTCGCGGGCGGCGTGGAGTCGATGACCCGCGCGCCGATGATCCTGCTGAAGCCGGAGAAGGCGTACTCCCCGGCGACGCAGACCCTGCATTCGAGCACGCTCGGCTGGCGCATGGTCAACCCGGAGATGCCCGAGCAGTGGACGATCTCGCTGGGCGAGAGCACCGAGCGGCTGGCCGAGAAGTACGGCATCACCCGCGAGGCGCAGGACGAGTTCGCCCTGCGCAGCCACCTCAACGCGGCAAAGGCGTGGGACGCCGGCTTCTACGACGACCACGTCGTGCCCGTCCCCGGCACCGACCTGACCCGCGACGAGGGCATCCGCGCCGACTCGACGCTGGAGAAGCTGGGCAAGCTCAAGCCCGCGTTCCGCAAGAACGGCACCATCACCGCGGGCAACGCCTCGCCGCTCAACGACGGCGCGTCCGCCGTCCTGCTGGGCGACCAGGCTGCGGCTGACCGGCTCGGCAAGACACCTCTGGCACGCATCGCGGGTCGCGGTGCGGCGGGTGTCGACCCGGACGTGTTCGGCATCGGCCCGGTGCGGGCCGCGGAGATCGCGCTGGAGCGCGCCGGGATCGGCTGGGAGCAGCTGGCCGCGGTCGAGCTGAACGAGGCGTTCGCCGCGCAGTGCCTGTCCTGCTTCGCCGACTGGCCCAAGCTCGACCCGTCGATCGTGAACGTCAACGGCGGCGCGATCGCGATCGGGCACCCGCTGGGCGCCTCCGGTGGCCGCATTCTCGCGTCGCTGGCCTACGAGCTGCGCCGCCGCGGCGGTGGCTACGGGCTGGCCGCGATCTGCATCGGCGTGGGCCAGGGGCTCGCGGTCGTGCTGGAAGCGTGAGGAGAAAGGAAACCGTGCTATGGCAGCACCGACGAGTAACAAGCTGATCCTGCCGCGCTACCGGCGGGACCCGGAGGGCACGCACCCGCCGCTGGACTCACCGGGCTACCGGTCGACGGCCCTGCGGCACCCGAAGCAGCCGCTCGTTCTGCTGCCGCAGATGCTCACCGAGGTGACCGGCCCGCTGCTCGGCCCCGGCCGCCTCGGTGAGTTCGACAACGACCTGACCCGCCAGCACGCGGAAGAGCCGCAGGGGCAGCGCATCCTGGTGCACGGCCGCCTCCTCGACGGCGACGGCCGGGGCATCCCGAACTCGCTGATCGAGATCTGGCAGGCCAACGCGGGCGGCCGCTACCGGCACATCGGCGACAACTGGCCCGCGCCGCTGGACCCGAACTTCGACGGCGTCGGCCGCACCATCACCGACTCGGAAGGCCGGTACGAGTTCACCACCATCAAGCCGGGCGCGTACCCGTGGAAGAACCACGACAACGCCTGGCGGCCAGCGCACATCCACTTCTCGGTGTTCGGGCAGGCGTTCACGCAGCGCCTGGTGACGCAGATGTACTTCCCGGACGACCCGCTGTTCTTCCAGGACCCGATCTTCAACTCGATCCCGGACGAGAAGGCGCGGCAGCGGATGATCTCGCGGTTCGACTACAGCCGAACCACCGATCACTGGGCGCTGGCGTTCGAGTTCGACATCGTGGTGCGCGGGCGCGAGCAGTCGGTGTTCGAGAACGAGGAGGAGGAGGACGAGTGAGCGACACTTGGCCCTTTTCGCGCTTGCTCGTCCGACCGGGTGCGGGTGTCCCGCAGAACACAGAGGAAGACGAATGACGACCCCTTCGCAGACCGTCGGCCCCTACCTCGCGATCGGCCTGCCCTGGGAGGACGGCCCGACGGTGGTGCCCGAGGGCACCGAGGGCGCGGTGTGGATCCGCGGCACCGTCACCGACGGCGAGGGCAACCCGGTCCCGGACGCGATGATCGAGACCTGGCAGGCCGATCCGCAGGGCCGCTTCGACCACCCGGACGACCCGCGCGGCCGCGTTCCCGGGTTCCGCGGGTTCGGCCGCTGCCCGACCAAGCCGGACGGCAGCTACGAGATCCTCACCCTGCTGCCGGGCGCGATCCCGGGCGAGAACGGCGCGACGCAGGCCCCGCACATCGACGTGTCGGTGTTCGCGCGCGGGCTGCTGCACCGGGTCGTCACGCGCATCTACTTCCCGGAGAACACCGAGGCCAACGCCGCCGACGCGGTGCTGAACTCGGTGCCGGAGGACCGGCGCGGCACGCTGATCGCTGCCAAGACCGACGACGGCTACCGCTTCGACGTGCGTCTCCAGGGTGAGGCTGAGACAGTGTTCTTCGATGTCTGACCTGTTCGACCCGATTCTCGCCGCCGGGCCGGTCCGCGACGAGGTCTCCGACGCCGCCTGGCTACGGGGACTGCTCGACGCGGAAGCGGCGCTGGCGAAGGCGGAGGCGGACGCGGGCGTGATCCCGCGCGAGCACGCCGACCGGATCGCCGCCGTGGCTCGTGACGGGAAGTTCGACCCCGCCGCGATCGGTGCGAAGTCCGTCGGCGTCGGCAACCCCGCCGCGCCGCTCGTGCGGGAGCTGACCGCGCAGGTCGGCGGCGAGGCGGGCCGCGTCGTGCACCTCGGCGCGACCAGCCAGGACATCGTGGACACCGCGGCGATGCTGGTGTCCACGCGTGCGGTGGACGTGCTGCTCGGCGAGGTCGAGGCGTGCGCGGACCGGCTCGCCGAGCTGGCGCGGGAGCACGCCGGCACTGTCCAAGCGGGACGGACGTTGCTGCAGCAGGCGCTGCCGGTGACGTTCGGGTTCCAGCTCGCAGGCTGGCTCTCCGGGCTGGACGCGGCCGCGGACCGGTTGCGGGCACAGCGGTTCGCGGTGCAGCTCGGCGGGGCGACCGGCACGCTGGCGTCGCTGGGCGAGCAGGGGCCGGCGGTGCTGGCGGCCTTCGCGCGCAGGCTCGGGCTGGCGGAACCCGCGATGCCGTGGCACACCGAGCGGACGCGCATCGCGGAACTCGCCGGGGCGCTCGGTTCGTTGGCGGGTGTGGTCGCCGGTGCGTCGCGGTCGCTGGTGCTGCTCGCGCAGACCGAGGTCGGGGAGATCGCCGAGGTCGCCGAGGGCAGCGGCGGCTCGTCCACCATGCCGCACAAGCGGAACCCGGTCGCCGCGGTGGCGGCCGGGGCGGCCGCGCAGCAGGCGCCCGGACTGGTCGCGACCCTGCTCGGCGCGATGGCGCAGGAGCACCAGCGCGCCGCCGGGTCCTGGCACGCCGAGTGGCGCCCGCTGACGGAACTGTTCCGCAGCACCGGATCCGCCGTGCACTGGCTGCGCACGAGCCTGGACCGGCTCCAGGTCGACGCGGACCGGATGCGCGCGAACTTGGACATCACGCGCGGTGCGCTGCTGTCCGAACGGATCACGACCGCGTTGGCGGCCGAGACCGGGCGGCTCGAAGCACACGACGCGGTGAGCGCGTGCACTCGCCGCGCGTTGGCCGGCGAGGGCGAGCTGGCCGATCTGCTGGCCGAGGACGCCTTGGTGGGCAAGCACCTGTCGCGCGAGCGCATCGGCGAACTGCTGGACCCGGCCGGTTACCTGGGGAGCGCGCGGGTCTTCGTCGAACGGGTGCTGGAGAAGCGAAAGGGGACTTCGTGAAGGTCCACTACGAGACCGCGGGCGACGGCGAACTCGTCGTCCTGAGCAACTCCATCGGCAGCAACCTGCGCATGTGGGAGCCGCAGGTGAAGCCGTTGGTGGACAACGGTTTCCGCGTCGTCCGCTACGACACGCGGGGTCACGGGCAGTCGCCGGTGCCGCCGGGGCCGTACTCGATCGCCGACCTCGGCCGTGACGTCGTCGAGCTGCTGGACACGCTCGGCGTCGAGTCCGCGCACTTCGTCGGCCTGTCGCTGGGCGGGATGACCGGCGCCTGGCTCGGGCAGCACGCGCCGTCGCGGATCCGATCGCTGGCCCTGACGTTCACCTCGGTCAAGCCCGGCAACGTCGACATGTGGACCGGGCGCGCGAAGCAGGTGCGTGCCGAGGGCATGGCGACGATCGCCGAGGGCAGCATCGGCCGGTGGTTCACGCCGGACTGGATCTCGGCGAACCCCGAACTGGCCGAGGAGCTGCGGCAGATGACGGCCACGACCCCGGCCGAGGGCTACGCGTCGTGTTGCGAGGCCATCGCCGGGCTCGACCTGACCGCCGGGCTGGGCACGATCACCGCGCCGACCCTGGTGATCTCGGGAGCCGACGACGCCGCGCTGCCGCCCTCGCACGGGCAGGTCATCGCCGACGGCATCCCGGGCGCGAAGTTCGAGGTGATCGACCACGCCGCCCATCTGGGCAGCTATGAGCAGGCAGGCAAGTTCACCGAACTGCTCCTGGAGCACCTGAAGGGGGCGCGATGAGCGACGAGCTGTACGACGCGGGCATGAAGGTCCGGCGCGAGGTGCTGGGCGACGCGCACGTCGACCGCGCCACCGCCAACGCGACCGAGTTCGCGCAGAAGTTCCAGGACTACATCACCCGCGCCGCGTGGGGCTCGATCTGGACCCGCGAGGGCCTGGACCGCAAGACCCGCAGCTGCATCACGCTGGCCGTGCTCACCGCGCTGCACTGCCACGGCGAGATCGCGATGCACGTCCGCGCCGCCGTCGGCAACGGGCTGACGGCCGACGAGATCGGCGAGGTGCTGCTGCACGCCGGCGTGTACGCGGGGGTGCCGGCGGCCAACGAGGCGTTCGCCATCGCGCAGAAGACACTGGCCGAGATGGGAGAGCCCACCGCCCAGCCGCGCGCCCAATAATCCCGCCCGTCGCCCGCCACCACCCTCGACGGAGGCGCTTCGCGCCGCAGTTAGATTGGGAATATGGAACCGACCGAGCGCGGCGCGCACCACGTCCAGTCGCTGGAACGCGGCCTGGCCGTGATCCGCGCGTTCGGCGCCGGGTCGCCCGAGCTGACGCTGTCCGACGTGGCGCGCTCGACCGGCCTGACCCGCGCCGCGGCCCGGCGGTTCCTGCTGACGCTCGTCGACCTCGGGTACGTGCGCACGGACGGGAAGTACTTCTCGCTGACCGCGCGTGTGCTGGAGCTCGGCTACGCGTTCCTGTCCAGCATGACGCTGCCCGAGGTCGCGCAGCCGCACCTGGAGCGGCTGTCCGCGGAGGTGCGCGAGTCGAGTTCGGTGTCCGTGCTGGAGGGCGCCGACATCGTCTACGTCGCGCGTGTCGCGGTGTCCCGGATCATGACGGTGAGCATCAACGTCGGCACGCGGTTCCCGGCCTACGCCACCTCGATGGGGCACGTGCTGCTCGCCGGGCTCGACGACGAGGGGTTCGCCCGGTACCTGGAGCAGGCCGAGTTGCAGCGGCTGACCTCGCACACGCTCACCTCGCCCGCCGCGTTGCGGGCCGAGCTGGCGGCGGTGCGGCAGCAGGGCTGGGCGCTGGTGGACCAGGAGCTGGAGGAGGGCCTGCGGTCGGTCGCGGCGCCGATCCGGGACCGGCAGGGCCGCGTCGTGGCGGCGGTGAACGTGTCCACCCACGCCAGCCGCACGCCGCGGGAGACGGTGATCGAGGAGATGGTGCCGCCGCTGCTGGCCGCCGCGAAGCGCATCGAGGACGACCTGGCCGTCGCACCCGCGCAGGCGCGCCGTGGGTGAGTGCGCCGGGCTGCTGCTGGCGGCCGGCGCCGGGCGGCGGATGGGGCGTCCGAAGGCGCTGGTCGAACTGGACGGGGAACCGTTGCTGCGCCGGGCTTTGCGCGCGCTGACCGACGGTGGCTGTGCGCCGGTGCGGGTGGTGGTTGGCGCGCAGGCTTCGGATGTGCGGGCGTTGCTGCCGGATCCGTCGTGGGCGGTCGAGTCGCCGGACTGGGCCAGCGGAATGGGCGCGTCGCTGCGGGCCGGGCTGCGGGCACTGCCGGACGCGTCGGCCGTGCTGGTGCACCTGGTCGACCTGCCCGGGGTGGACGCCCGCATCGTGGCGCGGCTGCGGGCGCTGGCCTCGCCGGATGTGGTCGCGCGCGCCGCCTACGACGGGGTGCCGGGGCATCCGGTGCTGTTCGGCCGCCGCTGGTGGGACGAGGTCGCGGAGAGCGCCTCGGGGGACCGCGGAGCCCGCGACTGGCTCCGCGGCCGCACCGACCTGCGGCTGGTGGAGTGCGCCGACCTGGGCGGCGGCCAGGACGTGGACACCCCAGCGGACCTGCGGCGCTGAGCGGCGCCGGCGCCGCGGAGGCTGGTCCGCCGGCAGGTGCACTTGGCCGGGATTCCGGCCCCGGACCGGCCGCGCTAAGCGGCGACCACCCCGCTGACACCGGTCCGCCCGGCGGGTGTCCCGTGGAGTTCGGTGGTCACCCATGGCCGGACGTGGATACCCCCGCGGACCTGCCCCGCCAGGCGGCGACAACCCCGGGCCACGCCGGTTCACCGGCAGGCGCCCTTCGCCGGGATTCCGGCCCGCAGATGCTTCCTGCTGGACCCCGGACCTGCCCGCCAGGCGGCGACCCCCCGCCGATACCAGGCCGCCCGCCGGGTGTCCCGTGGAGTTCGGTGGTCGCCTTTGGCCGGAGGTGGACACCTCAGCGGACCCGGCCCGCTAGGCGGCGTCGACTCCGCGGAGGCTGGCCGGCCCGGTGGGTGTGCCGCCGAGTTCGACGGTCCCCCTTGGTTGCATGAGGACCCCCGGCGAACCTGCCCCGCTGAGCGGCGCCATGCCGCACGTGCACTTCGCCGGACCCGGGCCCCGGACCCGCCCCGCTAAGCGGCGACCACCCCGCCGACACCGGTCCGCCCCGCGGGTGTCCCCACCAGTTCCACCGTCACCCCGGCCCGCACGCGCTCCCCGAACACCGCCACGATCGCGTCGGTCACCCCGGCCACCAGCCTGGCCACGATGTCGTCCGCGTCCGGACGCTCGAACGCCGCTTCCCGGATCCCGAAGAGCACCGACGGCGCGGGCGCGGACGCCGGCTTGCCCCCGATGCCCCACCGGTTCGGCGGCACCCCGACCAGCCGCACGACCGCGATCTCCCGCGCCCATTCCCCGTACACGGCGACGATCGCCTCGGTCAGGCCTTCGATCAGCTCGGTCTCGCGCCCGGCCAGGTCGCTCTCCAGGACGTGCACGGTCAGATGAGGCATCTCAACTCCCAAAGTAGATTTGCAAGCAAAGATAATTGCGGGCGGAGTGGCTGTCAACGGCGGGCGAACCCCTTAGGGTGGAGGGGTGAAGGTCAACTCACCCGAAGAGCTGGCGACGGAGCTGGACCGGGTCGGCTACCTGGCCGACGAGGGCGTCGCCACCGCCGCGTTCCTCGCGTTGCGCATGCAGCGCCCGCTGTTCTGCGAAGGCGAACCGGGCACGGGGAAGACCTCGCTGGCCGTGTCGCTGTCGGAGGCGCTCGGCCTGCCGCTGGTGCGGTTGCAGTGCCACGAGGGCATCGACGCGGCGCAGGCGCTGTACGAATGGGACTTCCCGCGCCAGCTGCTGCACCTGCGCGCGCTGGAAGCCGGCCGCGAGCACCTGGACGTCGAAGCCGCGGAGCAGTCGCTGTTCACCGAGCGGTTCCTGCTGGCCCGGCCGTTGCTGCGGGCGCTGAAGGAGTCGCCGTGCGTGCTGCTGGTCGACGAGATCGACCGCGCCGACGACGAGTTCGAGGCGTTCCTGCTGCAACTGCTCGACGAGAACGCCGTGACGATCCCGGAATTCGGCGAGATCCGGGCCGCGCAGCCACCGCTGGTGCTGCTGACCTCGAACCGGACGCGCGAGGTGCACGACGCGCTGAAGCGGCGCTGCCTCTACCACTGGCTGGAGCACCCCGACCTGGCCCGCGAGGTCGCCATCCTGCGCCGCAGGCTGCCCGGAGTCGGCGAACGGCTCGCGACGCAGGTGGCCGCGGCCGTCCGCCGGCTGCGTGAGCTGGAGCTGCTGAAACCGCCTGGGATCGCCGAGTCGCTGGACTGGGCGCAGGCGTTGCTGGCGCTCAACCGCAGCGAGCTGGACGCGGAAATCGCCGCCCGGACCCTCGGCGCGGTCCTCAAGTACTCCGAGGACCTCGACCGAGTCCGCGCCAAACTCGACACGGTGCTGGCTTAGCCCACCCGGGCGAGGGCTTCCGCGATCGCCTCCGCCTCCGTGCGCCCGCGCCCGCCGATCCACCCGCGCCCGTCCGGCGCCGCGTACTCCACGAACGCGAGCACCTCACCGGAGGCGGTGGCGCAGGCCGTCCGCTCCAGCACCTCCCCGGACACCGCTGGCGAATCCAGGTACACCTCCCGCAGCAGTTCCCACAGCTCCTTCGCCGTCACTTCCGCGCCGGTCCGGTCGGTGTGCCGCTGGACGTGCCGCGCGAAGTCGATCTGCAGCCGCCGTGGGAGTTCGACGCCGTAACCGGTGCTCAGCAGGTGCGCGATACCGCCCTTGCCGGACTGCGAGTTCACCCGGATGACGGCCTCGTAGGTGCGGCCGAGGTCCGCCGGGTCGACCGGCAGGTACGGCACCCGCCACTCCAGCTCCCGTTGCGGCACACCGGCCGCCGCCGCGCGGACCCGGTGCTCGGCGAGGCCCTTGCGGATCGCGTCCTGGTGCGTGCCCGAAAACGCCGTGTGCACGAGGTCGCCCACATAGGGGTGCCGTTCGTGCACGGGCAGCCGCGTGCAGTGCTCCACCGTCCGCCGGATCCGGTCAATGTCCGAGAAGTCGATCATCGGGTCGATCCCCTGCGCGTGCAGGTTCAGCGCGAGCGTGGCGATGTCGACGTTCCCGGTGCGCTCGCCGTTGCCGAAGATGCAGCCCTCGACGCGCTGCGCCCCGGCGAGGAGGGCCAGCTCGGCGCAGGCGATCCCGGTGCCGCGGTCGTTGTGCGGGTGCACGGACAGGATCACCGAGTCGCGCCGGTCGAGGTTCTTCGACACGTACTCGATCTGGTCCGCGTAGACGTTGGGTGTGGCCACCTCGACGGTGGCGGGGAGGTTGAGGATCACCGGCCGGTCCGGGCTCGCGTCCCACAGCGCGGTCATCGTCGAGCACAGGTCGAGCACGTAGTCGGGCTCGGTCAGGTTGAACACCTCGGGCGAGAACTCGAACCGGACCCGGTCGCCGGCCAGCCGCAGCACGTCCTCGCCCGCGGCCACGATCAGCGCCTTCAACTCGTCCCGGTCGCGGCCGAGGACCACCTCGCGCCAGACCGGCGCGGTCGCCGCGTACAGGTGGATCACCACCGGGTTCGGCATCCCGGCGACGGACTCGACTGTGCGCTCGATGAGGTCGCGCCGGGCCGGGGTGAACACGACGATCGTGACGTCCTCCGGCGCGAGGCCGGTTTCCGCGATGAGGCGGACGAAGTCGTAGTCGGTCTGCGAAGCCGACGGGTAGCCGACCTCGATCTCCTTGTAGCCCATCTCGACCATGAGCTCGAAGAAGCGCCGCTTGCGTTCCGGGTCCATCGGTTCGGCGAGTGCCTGGTTGCCGTCCCGCAGGTCGACCGGGACCCACAGCGGCGCCTGCGTGAGCCGGTTGGCCGGCCAGTCCCGTTCGGACAGTGGCACCGGCACGCGGGCGTACACGTCGCGGTACCGGTGGGAGGGCATCGGGGAGGGGTGCTGGGTGTTCCAGCGGTACATGTTCGCGTTCCTCTGGTCGTGGGGTGACGACCGGCGCAGCACGGCTCCCACGGCGGGGAGCCGGTCCGGTCAGGCCCCGCCGTGGCGGCGAAGGAGGAGAACGCGCGTGATCATGGGCTAGAATCTAACACAACTCCGCAGACAAGTAGAGGAGCTGTCGGTGGAACAGGTGCGGCGGCACCGGCTGGCCGAGCAGGCCGCGGATCTGCTGCTGGCGCGGATCCGGTCGGGCGAGTGGCCACTGGGCGCGAAGCTGCCCGGCGAGACGACGCTCGCGCCGCAGCTCGGCGTGGGCCGGTCGACGGTCCGGGAAGCGATCCGCGAGCTGGCGGCGAAGGGTGTGCTGGAGACGCGTCAGGGCGCGGGCGTGTTCGTCCTCGCCCACGACGTGCGGGAGGACTGGGACGCGGTCCTGCGGCGCGCCGGGATCGTCGCGGTGGTGGAAACCCGCATCGCGATCGAGTCCGAAGCGGCTGCGCTGGCGGCCGCGCGCCGCACGCCCGCGGACCTGCGCCGGATCAGGCGCGCGCTGGCCGGCCGCCTGGATCCGGGGTTCGGGATCGAGGAACTCGTCGACGCGGACACGGCCTTCCACCGCGCCGTCGTCGTGGCCGCGCACAACGAGATCCTGGTGGAACTGTTCGACACCGTCGCGCCCCGCGTCCGCCAGGCGATGGTCGACATGCTGCGGCTGCACCCCGGCGGCCCCGACCACGAGGCGCACGCCGGACTGGTGGACGCCATCGCGGCCGGGGACGCGGCCAGGGCTGCCGTGGTGAGCCGGGCTCACCTGGTGTCGATGAAGGAGGCCCTCAGCGCGGGCGGTGCGCGAGCAGGTACGCCTGCGGAGTCGTCTCGTACTCGAACGCGGGCTCGCGGATCAGCCGCGCGGTCACCGGGAGCCCGGCGTCCGCCAGCAGTTCCGTGATGCGGTCCGGCGGCAGGCGGTAGGCGTCGTAGGAAACCGTGTGCCCGTAAGCCTGTTCGAGGCGCTTGCGCTCGTCGCCGACCTGGAACGCCACCATCAGGTGCCCGCCCGGCGCGAGGACCCGCGCGAACTCCGCGAACACCTCCGGCAGCAGCTCCGGCGGGGTGTGGATGATCGAGTAGAACGCGAGGATCCCGCCCAGGCTGGCGTCCTCCAGCGCCAGGTCGGACATGGAGCCGACCTCGAACCGCAGGTGCGGGTAGCGCCGCCGCGCCTCCGCCAGCATGCCGGGCGACAGGTCGATGCCGAAGACTGGAACCCCCAGCGAGTCCAGGTACGTCGTCACCCGCCCGGTGCCGCAGCCGATGTCCGCCACCTGCCCGCCGTCGCGGCGCACGTAGTCTGCGAAGAGCCGCAACATCGCCAGGTCCTCCGGAGTCTGCTCCAGGAGGCCTTCGAGGAGTTTCGCGTAGTCGACCGCCACGGTGTCGTAGGCGGCGCGGGTCATGTCGAGATGGGTCACCCGGCGACCGTATCGAGGGCGAGTGGCCGGGGTGGCCCGACTCGCCGCCGGTGCCGGAGAAATCTTTGTCCCGCAACGGTTTCAGCAATGCGCGAGGCGCAGGCGGGTCACCAGGTCCGGGTTGGCGAGGAACGTGCGGCCGAGGGAGACGAGGTCTGCGCCCGCCGCGTGCACCTCGACACCGGTGAAGCCCGCGTCGATCGCGTTGCGCGCGGTGGCCGCGAAATTCGCGAGAGTGGGCTGGTGGCCGTCGCGCGTGAACATGGTGATCGGCGCGGCGCCGGCGTGAGCGAACGTTCCCCGCGGTACTCCGAGAAGCCGGTCGCCGATCCGCGCGGCGAGCGCGGGCGGATCAACCGGTTGGCCGGCGATCCGCCGCGCTCGCGCGAGGCGATCGCGGCTTCACCCCACCGAGGCCGTGCTGCAGCAGGTCGAAGGCCCGGTCGATCACCGCGGGCTGGTCGCGGTGCACGTCGTCGGGATCGTCGCCGTCCAGCATGCGGCTGGTCGCCCGCTCGTAGATCGAGTCGATCGCGGCGGTCAGCAGGTTCGCCGTCAGCCGCGCTTCCACCGGGTCGCCGGTCTCCTCGGTCAGCACGTCCGCCAGCATCGCGGCGATCTCGCGGGACTGCTCGTAGGTGCGCGTGACGAGCGCCGGGCTGGCGCGCAGGATCGACAGGAACCCCACCGTCCCCGGCCGCGTCCCGGACAGCGGATGGCGTTGCCGCACCAGTTCGTGGTGGTACCGCCGCAGCGCGGTCACCACGTCCTGTCCGGCGGGCCGCTCCCGGACGACCCGCTCCAGTTCGCGGAGCCGGTCGTCGTGCCGGTCGAGGAAGAGGTCCTCCTTGCGCGGGAAGTAGTTGAACACGGTCATCTTCGAGACGCCCGCGGCCTCCGCGACCTCGGCGACGGTCACATTGTCGAAGCCCTTGACGGCGAACAGGCCGGTCGCGACGTCGGAGATGTGCCGTCGCGTGGCCCGCTTCTTTTCTTCGCGCAGTCCCACAGCAGAATCCTATACCGAACCAAAATTTTGACCGAGTAAAAGTTTGTGGCACGATGGGGCCATGGACTTCGACGTGGTGATCTCCGGGGGCGGGCCGGTCGGCCTGATGCTGGCGGGCGAGTTGCGGCTCGGCGGGGTGGACGTGCTGGTCGTGGAGCGGCGGACCGAGATCGATCCGACCCTCAAGGCGGGCTCGATCAACCTCGCGACGGGTGAGGCGCTCTACCGGCGCGGCCTGCTGGAGCGGCTCGAACACGAGACGCGGCAGGGCATGGCGCAGGTGAAAGCGATGCTGTCGCGGGCGAAATCGGCGCCGCCGCCGATCGCCGGGCACTTCGGCGGGATCATGGTCGGCCTCGACCTGGTCGACTTCGCCGACCCCGCGTTCCGGGACGCGGGTCCGGCCGCCAACCTGCAGCTGGTGGGCCAGCAGACCGTGGAGAAGGTGCTGGCGGAGCACGCGACCGGCCTGGGGGCGGTCGTGCGCCGGGGCGCCGAGGTCACCGGGTTCGATGCGGACGACGACGGCGTGACGGTCTTCGTCGGCGGCGACCGGGTCCGCGCGGGCTGGCTCGTCGGCTGCGACGGTGGCCGCAGCCTGGTGCGCAAGCTGGCCGGGTTCGACTTCCCCGGCACCGATCCGGAGATCACCGGGCGCCAGGCGCTGGCCGACCTGGACGGCGCGGACGCGCTCGGGCTGGGCTGGCACCGCACGAGCACCGGCGTCTACGTGCACGGCCCGCTGCCGGGACGGATCCTGACCGTCGAGTTCGACGGCCCGCCAGCGGACCGCACCTCGCCGGTCACGGTCGCCGAGCTGCAGGACAGCATCCGCCGGGTGTCCGGAGTGGACGTCACGGTCAGGTCGATCCGCAGCGCCACGCGGTTCACCGACAACGCCCGCCAGGCCACCACCTACCGCCGGGGCCGGGTGCTGCTCGCCGGCGACGCGGCGCACGTCCACTCGCCGTTCGGCGGGCAGGGGCTCAACCTCGGCATCGGCGACGCGGTCAACCTCGGCTGGAAACTCGCCGCGACGGTGCGCGGCGACGCGCCGGACGGGCTGCTCGACACCTACCCGGTCGAACGGCACCCGATCGGCGAGTGGGTGCTGGAGTGGACCCGCGCTCAGATCGCGGCGATGCGGCCCGATCCGCACGCCAAGGCCCTGCGCTCGGTGCTCACCGACCTGCTCGCCACCGGCGACGGGGCGACGTACCTGGCGAAGAAGCTGTCCGGCGTGCTGCACCGCTACCCGGTCGACAGCGACCACGACCTGGCCGGCAAGAGCGCGCCGGACTTCGAGTTCACCGACGGCAGCCGTCTCGCCGACCACTGCCGCGACGGCCGGGCCGTCCTGATCGGCGCGCGGATCGACGACGAGCGGGTCCGCCCGGCGCCGGGGGAAGTCGTCGGGCGGCCCGATCTCAAGGCCCTGATCAGGCCCGACGGGCATGTCGCGTGGGCAGCAGAGGACGGCGGCACGGCCGGTCTGGAGGAGGCGTTCGCGACCTGGTTCGGCACGCGGAACCCCTCACATCGGATTTTCGCGTAACAATGAACACGTGAGCACCCAGGACCCGCTGGCCGGATTCGTCGGCTTCGCCACCGCGCTGCGCGAAGCCGGCGTCGCCTGCGGGCCGCAGCGGGTGCAGGCCTACCTCGACGCGGTCGAGCGGCTGGACGTCGGCGAGGCGGACCAGCTGTACTGGGCGGGCAGGCTGACGCTGTGCTCGGACCCGGACGACCTGATCCGCTACGACGACGCGTTCGCGCAGTGGTTCGCCGCCGCGCCACCGGAACCGCGGCCGGCCACCGTCCGCCGCGAGCAGCGGTCCCGCATGGCCGCACTGGTGTCGCAGTCCGCGGGCCAGGGCGAGGCCGAGTCGGACGACGAGCAGCTGCGCGTCGCCGCCACCGACGCGGAAGTGCTGCGGGAACGCGACCTCGCGGAGCTGACCAAGGCCGAACGCGAGCACCTGCGGGAGCTGATGGCGGTGCTGCGGCCGCAACCGCCGATGCGGAAGTCCCTGCGCAGCAGGCCCGCGCGCCGCGGCGCGCTCGACCCCGGCCGGACGTTGCGCGCGATGCTGGCGGGCGGTGGCGAACCGGTCCGGCTCGCGCACCGGAACCGGTCCACCCGCCCGCGACGGGTGGTGCTGCTGCTCGACGTGTCCGGGTCGATGAGCCCGTACGCCGACTCGCTGCTGCGGTTCGCGCACGTGGTCGTGCGCCGCGCGCCGGCCGCCGTCGAGGTGTTCACCCTCGGCACCCGGCTGACCAGGGTGTCCCGGCAGCTGCGGCAGCGCGATCCGGAACGTGCGATGCTCGCCGCGGGCACCGCGGTGCCCGACTTCGCCGGCGGCACCCGGCTCGGCGAGACGCTGCGGATCTTCCTGGACCGGTGGGGGCAGCGCGGGCTCGCGCGCCGCGCCGTCGTCACGGTGTTCTCCGACGGCTGGGAGCGCGGCGACCCCAGCCTCCTCGGCGAGCAGATGGCCCGGATGCGCCGCCTGGCGCACGCGGTGTTCTGGGTGAACCCGCACGCGGGACGCGAAGGCTACGCTCCGGTTCAGTCCGGCATCGCGGCCGCGCTCCCGCACGTCGACCGCTTGCTGGCCGGCCACAGCCTGGCCACCCTGGAACGACTGCTGCTGGAGATCCGCGATGCATGATGTGCTCGACGAGTTGTACAAGCGCTGGCGCGAGGGCGAAGCCGTCGGCGTCGGCACGGTCGTGGCGACCTTCTCCTCGGCGCCCCGCGCGCCGGGCGCCGCGATGCTGGTCACCGAGGACGGCACGGCGGTCGGCAGCGTGTCCGGCGGCTGCGTCGAGGGCGCGGTGTACGAGCTGGCGCAACAGGTGGTCGCCGACCGCGAGCCGGTGCTGCAGCGCTATGGCGTGAGCGACGACGACGCGTTCGCGGTGGGCCTGACCTGCGGCGGGATCATCGACATCTACGTCGAGCGGATCGACAGGGAGACCCTGCCCGAGCTGGGCGACGTCGTCGACTCGGTGCACCACGGGGAGCCGGTCGCGGTGGTCACTGTGATCGAGCACGAGGACCCGGAGCGGCGCGGGCGGCACATGATCGTGTGGCCGGACCGGACCGCGGGAACGCTCGGCACCGACCGGATCGACGACGCGGTCGCCGACGACGCGCGCGGCCTGCTCGCCAACGGGCGCACCGGAACGCTGCACTACGGGCTCGAGGGCGAGCGGCGCGGCGAGGGCATGGCGGTGTTCGTCAACTCCTTCGAACCGCAGCCGCGGATGCTGGTCTTCGGCGCGATCGATTTCGCGGCCGCGATGGCCCGCATGGGCGCCTACCTCGGTTACCAGGTCACGGTGTGCGACGCGCGTCCGGTTTTCGCCACCGCGTCGCGGTTCCCGGACGCCGACGACGTCGTGGTGGACTGGCCGCACCGCTACCTCAAGGCGGAGGCGGAGGCGGGCCGCATCGACCGGCGGACCGTGATCGCGGTGCTCACCCACGACCCGAAGTTCGACGTGCCGCTGCTGGAGGTCGCCTTGCGGCTGGACGTCGGCTACATCGGGGCGATGGGGTCGCGGCGCACGCACGACGACCGCCTCACCCGCTTGCGGGAGGCGGGATTGACAGAGGCGGAACTGTCGCGATTGGCCTCGCCGATCGGACTCGACCTCGGCGCCCGCACACCGGAGGAGACCGCGGTGTCGATCGCCGCGGAGATCATCGCGTTGCGGTGGGGCGGCGGCGGGAAGCGGCTCACGGAGTTGTCCGGGCGGATCCACGGCTGACCCTGTCGTGCGGCCACGACTGGCCCTTTCGCAGGCCTGCGACTGGTCAATTCGTACGAGCCGTTTCCGCGGTTGCGGTGGTGGAGCTGGGTTTTTCCGTGCAGGTGCGGGAGTCGGGGTGAAGTGTCACCCAACCAGGACTTGTCCGAACGGCACGGAAGTAGCACGCTCGCTTGTGAAGCCGATCACCCAGCTCCCACCACTGGAGGCCTCATGCGCATCACCGTCAACGTGGACGGAACCAGTTACACCGACGAGGTCGAACCCCGCACGTTGCTCGTTCACTACCTGAGGGAGACGCTCGGGAAAGTCGGCACCGTCATCGGGTGCGACACCAGCAACTGCGGTGCCTGCACCGTGCACCTCAACGGCCAGAGCGTGAAGTCCTGCTCGGTTCTCGCCGTGCAGGCCGACGGTGCCGAGGTGACGACCATCGAGGGCCTGGCCCGCGACGGCAAGCTCCACCCGGTCCAGGAAGCGTTCCACGACAACCACGCCCTGCAGTGCGGGTTCTGCACGCCGGGCATGATCATGCAGTCGATCGACCTGCTCGCCGACAACCCGAACCCGGACGAGCACGCCGTGCGCGAGGGGCTCGAGGGCAACCTGTGCCGCTGCACCGGTTACCAGAACATCGTTCGCGCCGTGCGGGACGCGGCGCAGCGGATGAGCCCGGGCGCGGGGCCGGAGGCCGAGCGCGTGTCCGGTGACGACGTCACCCGCGCGCCCAGCGCGTTCGCGGGCGGGGGCGAGTGACATGACGTCGACGATCGAACCCGAGGTCGGCAAGGCGCGCACCCGCAAGGAGGACGCGCGGCTCATCACCGGCCGCACCCGCTGGACCGACAACATCACGCTGCCCGGGATGCTGCACGTGGCGATCCTGCGCAGCCCGTTCGCCCACGCCCGGATCAGTTCCATCGACACGGCCGCGGCGCGGGACATGCCGGGCGTCGTCGCCGTCTACACCGCCCGCGACCTCGACCCGGACAGCGCGATCGGCATGCCGTGCGCCTGGCCGATCACGCCGGACATGAAGCAGCCGCGGCGGCCCGTGCTGGCCGCCGACCGGGTCAACTTCGCCGGCGAGGGCGTCGCGGTGGTCGTGGCCCGCAGCAAGGCCGAGGCCGCCGACGCGCTCGAGGCCATCGACGTGGACTACGAGGAACTGCCCGTGGTCCTCGGCCTGGAGAACGCGATCGCCGACGACGCGCCGCTGGTGCACGAGGAGCTGGGCACCAACAAGCAGGCGACGTGGGTCTTCGACTCGGCCGAGGCCGGCACGGGCGGCAACGTCGAGGAAGCGCTGTCCGGCGGCGAGGTCGTGCTCAAGCGGCGGTTCCGCCAGCAGCGCCTGGTGCCCGCGTTCATGGAGCCGCGCTCGGTCGTGGTCGACCCGACCGGCACCCAGATCACCATGTGGTCGGCCACCCAGGTGCCGCACATCCTCAAGACGATGACGGCGCTGACGCTCGGCATCCCCGAGCACAAGCTGCGCGTCATCGCGCCGGACGTCGGCGGCGGGTTCGGCGGCAAGATCGCCGTGCTGCCCGAGGAGACCATGGCGGTCCTCATCGCGCAGAAGCTCGGCAAGCCGGTCAAGTGGACCGAGACCCGGTCGGAGTGCATGCAGACCGCGCACCACGGCCGCGACCAGATCCAGGACATCTCGATCAGCGCGAACCGCGACGGCACCATCACCGGCCTCAAGGTCGAGCTGCTGGCCGACATGGGCGCGTACAACGGGCTGGTCGGGCCAGGCGTGCCGATCCTGGGCGCGTTCATGTTCAACGCGATCTACAAGATCCCGGCCTACCACTTCGCCTGCACGAACGTGTTCACCAACACCACGCTCACCGACGCCTACCGCGGCGCCGGGCGGCCGGAGGCCACGTTCGCGATCGAGCGGATGATGGACGAGCTGGCCGCCGAGCTGGGCATGGACCCGCTGGAGCTGCGCGAGAAGAACTGGATCAAGCACGAGGAGTTCCCGTTCACCACGGTCTGCGGGCTGACCTACGACTCGGGCAACTACGAGGCCGCCACCGAGCGTGCCAAGGAGCTGTTCGACTACGAGGGCCTGCGCCGGGAGCAGCGGGAACGCCGCGAGCGCAAGGATCCGGTGCAGCTGGGCATCGGCATCTCGACGTTCACCGAGATGTGCGGGCTGGCGCCGTCGCGGGTGCTCGGGTCGCTGGACTACGGCGCGGGCGGCTGGGAGCACGCGGCGATCCGCGTGCTGCCGACCGGCAAGGTCGAGGTCGTCACCGGCGCCTCCGCCCACGGGCAGGGGCACGAGACGGCGTGGAGCCAGATCGTGGCCGACCGGCTCGGCGTCGCGTTCGAGGACATCGAGGTCATCCACGGCGACACGCAGTCCTCGCACAAGGGCATGGACACCTACGGGTCGCGGTCGCTGGCCGTCGGTGGCATCGCGGTGGTCAAGGCCGCCGAGAAGGTCGTCGACAAGGCCCGCACGATCGCCGCGCACCTGCTGGAGTGCTCGCCGGACGACCTGGAGTTCGAGGGCGGCAAGTTCACCGTCCGCGGCACGGACACGTCGACGACGATCCAGGACGTCGCGTTCGCGACGTTCGCCGCGCACAACCTGCCCGAGGGCATGGAGCCCACGCTGGACTCCGAGGCCGTGTTCGACCCGGAGAACTTCTCGTTCCCGCACGGCACGCACCTGTGCGCCGCCGAGGTGGACACCGAGACCGGGCGGGTGCGGCTGCGCTCGTACGTGTGCGTGGACGACGTGGGCAAGGTGGTCAACCCGCTGATCGTGGAGGGGCAGGTGCACGGCGGTCTCGCCCAGGGCATCGCGCAGGCCCTCTACGAGGAGGCGGTGTTCGACGAGAGCGGCACGCTGACCACCGGCACGTTCGCCGACTACCTGCTGCCCTCGGCGGCCGACCTGCCGTCGTTCGTCACCGACCGCACCGAGACGGCGGCGACGTCGAACCCGCTCGGCGTCAAGGGCGTCGGCGAGGCGGGCACGATCGCCTCCACCCCGGCGGTGGTCAACGCGGTCGTGGACGCCGTGCGGCAGTTCGGGGTCAACGACATCGAGATGCCGTGCTCGCCCATGCGGGTGTGGTCGGCGATCCACCGCGGTCGCACCGATGCCGGCGGTGTCGGTGCGGAGGCCGGCGGCGGACTGGGTTCCATCGACGCTTCGGGAGGTGCGCAGTGATCCCCGCTGCCTTCGACTACGTCGCGCCGTCCACTGTGGACGAGGCGGTGCAGGCACTGGCCGCGGCCGGTGAGGACGCCAAGGTGCTGGCCGGTGGGCAGAGTCTGCTGCCGGTGCTGCGGATGCGGCTGGCCGCGCCGACGACGCTCATCGATCTCGGCAGGATCACCGAGCTGCGGGGCGTCCGCGACGACGGCGACGCGATCGTGATCGGCGCCATGACCACGCACTACGACGTGCAGCGCGACCAGCTGGTCGCCGAGCACGCCGCGCTGCTGGCCAGGGCGACCGACACGGTGGCCGACCCGCAGGTGCGGCACCGCGGCACGTTCGGCGGTTCGATCGCGCACGCGGACCCGGCAGGCGACCTGCTGGCCCCCGCGCTGGCGATGGACGCCGAGATGGTGATCGCGAGCAGCAGCGGCAGGCGGACCGTGTCGGCGGCGGAGTTCTTCCAGGACTTTTTCACGACGGCGCTGGAGCCGGGCGAGATCCTGGTCGAGATCCGCGTGCCGAAGCACACCGGGTGGAAGGCGCACTACGAGAAGTTCAACCGGGTCGCCCAGGCGTGGTCGATGGTCGCGGTGGCGGCCACGGTCCGCACGGACGGCGACACGATCGCCGAGGCCCGGGTCGCGCTGACGAACATGGCGTCGGTGCCGGTGCGGGCCACCGCGGTCGAGCAGGCCCTGGTGGGCCAGTCGGCGTCCGACGACACGATCCGCGCCGCGGCCGCCCACGCCGCCGAAGGCACCAGCCCCACGGCGGACGGCAACGCGGACGTGGAGTACCGGCAGGAGCTGGCCAAGGTGCTGACGGGCCGCGCGGTCTCGGCAGCGCTGGCCGCCGTGTAGGCCCAGCCCCCGCGGCCGCCCCCGCCCGGGGC
>NZ_JBEXTZ010000082.1:0-39835 GCF_040614195.1 Amycolatopsis sp. NPDC006125 | reverse complement strand
CTGAAGTTTGCTCCCCCGCTGACGCCGGAAGCCCCCGCAGCCGGCTGCGGGGGCTTCCGGCGTCAGCGGGGTGCGATCACCCGCAGCTGCAGCATCGCCGCGAACCGGGCCTCCGGGTCGGACAGGTCCAGCTGCGCGACCTCGGCCAGGCGCCGCAGCCGGTAGCGGAAGGTGTTGGGGTGCACGTAGACCGCGTTGGCGGCCGCGTTCACGTCGCCGAAGGCGTCCAGCCACGCGCGCAACGTCTCGACCAGGTTGGTGTTGTGCTGCCGGTCGTAGTCGAACAACCGCGCGACCGGGCCGGTCGGGCGGTCACCCCGCGCGGCGACCAGGTCGCGCAACTCCAGCAGCAGCGCCTCGACCTGGACGTCGGCCAGGCGGGCGACCCGGCGGCCGATGCGCGGTTCCGCCCGCAGCACCCGCAGCGCCCGGTCCGCGCTGGCCCTGGCACCGGCCAGTGCCGGGACGTCCTCGGCGACCGGACCGATCGCGACGACCGCGGGCACCCGCTCCCCCACCCGGTCCAGGAATTCCGTCGCGATGGACACCGCCCACTGCTCGCCGTCGCCCTCGCCCTCCACCGGGACCAGCCCGTAGGCCACGTCCCCGACGAGGGCGCTCGCGGCACGCGGGTGCACCGCGGTCAGGTGCATCGCGAGACCGTCGCTCACCCGTTGGAGTTCGGTCGCCACCCCGGCGTCGTCCCGCTCGCCGGGGCCGCGGTCGGCGAGCGCGAGCGCCAGCACCACCACCGGACGGCCGGCCAGCCCCAGCCGGGACATGGCCTCGCGTGCTCCCGCGCCGCCTTCGAGCGCGGTGCTGAGCAGTTCGGTGCGCAGGCGGCGGGACACGTCGGTGCCCGCGCGAACGCGCAGCATGTGCAGCGCGACGAGCCGGGCCGCCTCCCGCAGCGCCTGCTCGCGTTCCGCGCTGAGCGGTTCCCGCACCGCCGCCCAGATCGAGCCGAGCACCTCGTCACCGGCCCGCACGGCGACGGCGACCCGTGGCATCGTCAGGCCGTCGAGGTTCACCAGCGCGTCGACGTAGACGAGCCGGTCGCTGCGGTACAGCTCGCGGAACACGCCCCGGTCGGTGAGCATCCGGGCGAAGCGTTCCGGCACCTGCCGTCCCAGGATCGTCTCCACCCGGGACGGGTCGGCTTCGTCCTGGCGGCCGGAGAACGCCAGCACCCGCGAGCGCGGGTCCTCGATCGTCACCGGCGCGTCGATCAGCTCCGCGATCGCGTTGGCCACCGCGAACAGGTCACCCGACGGCACCCCGCCCAGCATCTCCGGCTCGGCCTGGCCGACGTCGCCCTCGGCGAGCAGCGCCCGCAGCATCGCGGCCAGCTGCGCCCAGGACGCCCCGCGCGTCAGGCCCAGCAACACCACGCCGGTCTCGTCGACGGCGGCGGTGACCTCCGCCGGCACGTCGACCGGCGCGCGCACCACCAGCCCGGCCGCCTCCTGCTTGCCGAGCGCGCGCAGCAGGCGCGCGACCTCCTCGGGCTCGCGGACGCCAACGCCGAGCACGAGCGCGTGGCGGGGCAGCACGGGTTCCTCGAACGGGTCGTGGATCGCGACGCCGCCGATGTCCCCGGCGCGACCCGGGTCGCCGTGCACGAGGTCGAGCAGCGTGCCACCGAGGTCGTCGAGGACACGGACCACACCGGCGCTCACCGCGACGCCCCACCTCCTCGCCGGCTCAGCAGGCCACCCGCTCGGTCGCCGTCGTCACCTCGGCCAGCAGCTCCGGCACCGGCTCCACCCCGATGCCCGGCCCCGCGGGCACGTCCAGGTGCCCGCCGGAGAGCACGAACGGCTCGGTGATGTCGGTGCGATAGTAGCGGTCGGAGGCGGACGTATCGCCGGGCAGCGTGAAGCCGGGCAGCGCGGCGAGCGCGACGTTGGCGGCGCGGCCCAGCCCGGATTCGAGCATGCCGCCGCACCACACCGGCACCCCGTGAGCGGCGCACACGTCGTGCACCCGGCGCGCTTCCAGGTAGCCGCCGACCCGGCCGGGCTTGATGTTGACGACCTGGCACGCGCCGAGCGCGATCGCGTCCGCGGCCGACTTCGCCGACACGATCGACTCGTCCAGGCACACCGGCGTGGCGAGCCGCTTGGCGAGTTCCGCGTGGCCGAGCACGTCCTCCTCGTCCAGTGGCTGCTCGATCAGCAGCAGCCCGAACGGGTCGAGCCGGGCCAGGTGGCGCGCGTCGGCGAGCGTGTACGCGGTGTTGGCGTCGACCTGCAGCAGCACGTCGTCGCCGAAGCGTTCCCGGACCGCCCGCACCGGCTCGACGTCCCACCCTGGCTGGATCTTGAGCTTGATCCGCACGTACCCGGCGTCGAGGTAGCCGCCGACGGTGTCGAGCAGTTCGCCGACCGAGCCCATGATCCCGACCGACACCCCGCACGGCACCCGGTCGCGCACCGCGCCCAGTTCCCGCGCCAGCGGGCGGCCTTCGGCGCGCAGCTCGGCGTCGAGCACCGCCATCTCCAGCGCGGCCTTGGCCATGCGGTGCCCCTTGAACGGCGCCAGCACGCGGCCCACCGCGGTGGCGTCGAGGTGGTCGGCGGCCGCGAGCGCGGGCACGAAGAAGCGCCGCAGCACGTCGGCCGCGCCGTCCACGTACTCCGGCGAGTAGAGCGGGTCGGCCAGTGTGCCGCATTCGCCCCAGCCCACGGCCTCGTCCGTCTCGACCCGCACCAGCAGGATGTCGCGGGCGGTCTGCGTGCCGAACGAGGTCCGGAACGGAGCCACCAGCGGCATCTCGATGCGGCGCAGTTCCACTCCGGTCAGTTTCACGCGCTGTCCTCCTTGGCCACGCGGGTGACGACGTACCACCCGGTCTTGTCGAATCCCGCGACGCGCGCGCCCTGCGCCAGCAACGTGCCGAGCGTGTCGCGCACCGCGATCCGCCACTGCCGCGCCAGGCTCGGGTCCGCGCGGCGCAGCGTCTCGATGTCCCGCGGCGCGGCGACCAGCAGGGCCGGCCCGTCGAGACTGCCGAGGCGGGGCGTGTCGTTCTCCGCGCCGAGCGCCACGACCGCACCGGGCGGCGCGCTGACGCGCCGGGGTGTGCCGTCGCAGGCCGCTTCGACCTCGGGTGCGCCGATGCGCCAGTGCACCAGCAGCCGGTCGGTGTCGTCGTCGCCGTTGATGTGGTCGTGCATCCCGCCGTAGAAGTTCGGCAGGTACTCCACGGCTTCGGCGGCGAGCTTGCCGAGGTTGAAGTAGGCGTTGCGGCTCACCAGCGGATCGAAGGTCCACTCGATCACCGCGATCCCCCGCGGCAGCGCCCAGGCGCGCTGGTGCAGCTTGAGCGCCAGCCCGACGCTGCGCCCGGCCATCACCGGGGACACGCCCGCGATGTGGCTGTGCATCACCCCGGGGGTGCCGAAGAACCCGACGCAGGCGCCCACGAGCTCGTCCCCGACGTACGCGCCGGCGACGTAGTTGCCCGCCTTGGTCAGCGCGCGCATGAGTTCGGTGGTCACCGGCGGGTTGGCCGGATCGGGGCGCCAGATCAGGTCGAACAGCCGGTACACGGCCTCCAGCTCGGGCAGTTCGGCGATCTCGCGGACGCGGACGCCCGCCGCGACCGCCGCCTTGGCCGCGGCTTCCTCGGGACTGGTCCTCACCGGCGCACGTCCGTCAGCAGGTCGGCAACCAGGGCCGACAGCAGCGCGGTGCGGCCGGGCAGCTCGCCGATCCGGATGTGCTCGGTGTCGGCGTGTGCTCCGCCGCCGACGGCCCCGAGCCCGTCGAGGGTGGGCACCCCGGCGCCCGCGGTGAAGTTGCCGTCCGAGGCGCCCCCGACCGCGGCGGCCGTCAGCGGTGCCAGGCCGAGCGTCGCCGCCACCTTCTGCGCGCGGGCGAACAGTGCGGCCGACGACTCCGCTTCCATCGGCGGCCGGTTGGGGCCTCCCAGCACCTCCACCACCGAACCCTCCACAACGGACTCCAGCGCCCGCATCCGCTCGTCCACCCTGGACTGCTCGGCCGCGCTGCGGACGCGCACGTCGACCGCGAACTGCCCGGCGGCGGGCACGGTGTTCGCCGTGGTGCCGGCGGACAGCACGGTCGGCGTCACGCTCGTGCCGCGCCCGGGGTCCGCGAGCCCGGCCACCGCCAGGATCTGGTGCGCCAGCTCGACGGTGGCGTTGACACCGCGTTCCGGTTCCAGCCCGGCGTGCGCGGCCCGGCCCTTCACCTGCACCTGGTACTGCGACACGCCCTGGCGCTCGGTCTTGAGCGCCCCGCCGTCGGCGGAGGCCTCCAGCACCAGCGCGGCGGCGCAGCCCGCGGCCTCGTCCTCGATCAGGGTTCGCGAGCTGGGCGAGCCGAGCTCCTCGTCGCCGGTGATCAGGATGGTCACCCCGGCCCGGTCGCCGAGCGCGGCGACGGCGTGCAGAGCCATCACCACCCCGGCCTTCATGTCGAAGCAGCCGGGCCCGCGCAGGACATCACCCTCCACTGTGTACGGATGCGTGTCCAGGGGACCCAGCGGCCACACGGTGTCGTGGTGGCCGAGCAGCAGGACCCGCGCGGGGCCAGGGCCGAAGCGCCAGCGCAGGTGCGTCCACCCGTCGCGGACGATCTTCTCCGGCGGCACCCCGAGGAGCCGCTCGCCGAGGCGCGCGAGCGTGTCCGCGCTCGCGGCCACCGCCGGGTGGTCCGACGATGGCGATTCGCAGGTGACCAGCCGCTCGATGTCGTCGAGCATCGCGGACAGGTCCGGGAACGGCATGCTCACACCACCTTCGGTGTGGCTCGCACGCCGTGGTGCACGTACCGCTCCCCGGTGGGCAGCGAGTAGAACGTGACCGGCATCCAGGACTCCATCTGCGGGATCCACACCACGAACAGGTCGTCGTCGACGGCGACCAGCTCGTACTCCTCGACCGGGTCGGGCACGAGCTCGGCCAGCTCGCCGGTCACGGTGGTGCGCAGCTTCGGCGTGTCCCCGTCGCGGAACACCTCCATGCGGGTGCTCGCGCGCTCGTACGTGCCCAGGTGCGGGGTGATGTCCACGGCCACCGGCTCGTCCGGCGGCGCCAGCGGGTGCGGCACGGCGACGCCGGCCAGTTCGGCGAAGATCTCCCGGTACAGGTCCTCGTACAGGCCGCGGGTGTTGCCGCCGTTGGTGAGCAGCGTGACCGCGAGTCCCGCGGCGGGCAGCAGGCGCAGGAACGCGGCCTGCCCGATCGTGTTGCCGTCGTGCCCGAGCACCAGCTGCCCGTCCCAGTGCAGCCGGAACCAGCCGATGCCCCACGAGTCGGCCAGCGAGTGCTTGTCCGGCAGGTCGACCTGCTTGTCCGCCATCGCCGCGGCCGCTTCCGCGCTGAGCACGCGGGTGCCGTCGGCGGCCAGGCCACCGGTCAGGTGCATTCGCGCGAACGCCAGCACGTCCGCCGCGGTGGAGTCGATGAGGCCGGCCGGGCCCGCCGACCGCGGCAGTGTCCACACCGGCGCCGTGACCGGTTCCGGCGAGCCGACGTGGCCCACCGCGGCGCGGAACATCAGCGCCTCTTCGGGCAGCGTCACCGTGCGGGTCAGACCGAGCGGGGTGAACAGGCGCTCCCGCAGCGCGGCGTCCCACGTGCCGCCGGTGAGCTTCTCGATGACCCGGCCGGCCAGCGAGAACCCTGAGTTGCAGTAGGACCAGGTGGCGCCGAGCGGGTGGTTCTGCGCGACCTCGTCCAGCCGCGCCACGTACTTCTCCAGGCAGTCGTCGCCGCGGCCGGTGTCGGTGAAGACGTCGCCGTCGATGCCGCTGGTGTGGGTGAGCAGGTGGCGCATCGTCACCTGCTTGGTGGTGTCCGGGTCCGCCAGCCGCAGCTCCGGCAGCACGTCCGCCACGGGCGCGTCGAGGTCGAGCAGCCCCTCGTCGGCGAGCTGCATGGCGACGGTCGCCGTCCACACCTTGGAGATCGAGCCGATCTGGAACACCGAGTCCGTCGTGGCCGCGACGCCGGTGTTGACGTTGAGCACCCCGTGGGCCGCCTCGACCACTTCGTCTTCGCCGCCCAGGCGCAGGATGCCCAGCGCCGCGCCGGGCACGTGGTGCCGTTCGGCGAGTTCGGTCAGGCGCCGCTGCCAGTGCGCGGCGTCCAGCGGCGGGCGGCGGCCGGGCGTGTGCCGCTCGACCCAGTCCACGACGCGCCGGTTGTAGTCGAGGCGGTGCGAGGGCCGTCCGTTGAGGATCAACGCGTGCGCGCCGCCCGGGTACAGCACCAGCCGGGTGGGCACGCCGCGCTCGCGCAGCGCGGTGTGCCACTGCTGGGCCTGGCCCACCGGGCAGAGCAGGTCGGCGCCGCCGTGCAGCACGAGCGTCGGCGTGCGGACCTGGTCGACCTTCGCCAGCGGCGACATCGCGGCGTAGGCATCGGGGGCGTCCCACGGCAGCGCGCCGAGTTCGTGCGCCGCCAGCAGGTGCCCCTCGTCCGAGGTGCCCGCCATGCTGGTGAGGTCGGTGACCACGCCCCCGGCGACGGCCGCGGCGAACCGGTCGTCGCGGCTGGTGAGGTAGCAGGTCATGAAGCCGCCGTAGCTGTACCCGGTGACGGCGAGCCGGTCCGGGTCGGCGACGCCTTCGGCGACGAGGTCGTCCAGCGGCTCAAGGAAGTCCTTGGCGTCGGCGGTGCCCCAGCCGCCGCGGACGGCGGTGAAGAACTCCTCGCCGTAGCCGTCGCTGCCGCGCGGGTTGAGCAGCAGCACGGTCCAGCCGCGGGCGACGAGTTCCTGGTGGTAGAAGTGGATTTCGTCGGCGCCGCCCTGCCACGCGTTGTGTGGTCCGCCGTGGATGTCGAGCAGCAACGGCGCGGGGCCGGTGGTGGCCGGATCGCGCAGCAGCCAGCCGTGCACGACGGTGCCGTCGGAGATGCGGAACTCCCGCTCCTGCGGGGTGACCAGCTCGATGCCCTCCGCCGTGTGTCCGGTGAGGACGGTCTCGGCGCCGGTGGACAGGTCGAGGCTGACGATTTCGCCGTAGGAGTCCGGCGTGGTGAGCACGACGGCCGCGGTGGTCCCCGCGACGCTCAGCCCGGCCACAGTCCGTCCGGCGCCGGTGAGCACCGGGCGCGGGGTGCCGCCGTCGACGGGCACCGAGTACAGGTGGGTGCAGCCGCGGTCGCGGACGCAGAACAGGACGCTGCGGCCGTCGTCGGTGAGCTGCGGCCAGGCTCCGGGGTAGGCCGGGCTGCCGGGCATCACGTTGCGGTCCAGCTCGGCAGCGAGGTTCACCGGATCGCCCCCGTCGAGCGGGATCCGGATCAGCCCGGCGTGGCTCTCCGGTCCGTGCTGGTTGCCGACGACGAGCAGCGCGCCGCCGTCCGCCGTCCACGTCAGGGCCGCGGCGAGCCCGTCGGCGAGGCCGACTTCGCGCGGGGTGGCGGCGGGATCGGTCACGTCGAGCACGTGCACCGGGACCCGGATGGCGAGGTCGCGCTGAACGCCGGTCGCGGCGGCGAAGGCCAGCTTGCCGCCGTCCGGCGACCACGCCGGGTCCCCGGCGTGCCAGTCGCCGCTGGTCAGCTGGCGGCAGTCGCCGGTGGCGACGTCCACGACGTGCAGGTGCGCGCGCTTGCCGCGCAGCACGCCGGCGCCGTCGGCGTGGTAGTCGAGCCGGTCGGCCACGATGGGCGCGTGGTCGGGCTCGTCCGGGGTGAGGTCGACGGCCGCGCTGAACGCGATCTTCGTGCCGTCCGGGCTCCACACCGGCCGTCCCGCGCCCAGCGGCAAGGAGGTGAGGCGCTCGGCTTCGCCGCCGGCGGCGGGCAGCAGCCAGACCTGCGGCGGCCCGTCCACCGCGCGCAGGAACGCGATGCGGCTGCCGTCGGGCGACCACGCGGGCGCGTTGTCGGCGCGTCCGTGCGTCAACCGCCGCGCCCGCCCGGCGGGGACGTCGGCGCGCCACAGGCTGTGCACGTTCTCGTCGGCGGAGAGGTCGCTGCCGCGCAGGACGTAGACGACCGCGTCGCCCGAAGGGGACAGCGCGGGCTGCTCGGGCACGGTCAGGTCGGTCAGGTCCGTGATGCGCTGGCGTCGGGTCACCGGGTTCTCCTCTGTGCGCGAAGGGGTCGGACGGGCAGGGGCTCCTCGCCGGAGCCGGTGTCCGGATCGGACACCTCCCCACCGGAAGCGGCCGCGAGCAGCTCGCGGGTGTAGGGGTGCTCGGGTTCGGTGAGGACCCGGTCGGCGGGACCGTGTTCGACGATCCGGCCCCGGTACATCACGGCGATGAAGTCGCTGACGTAGCGCACCACCGCCAGGTCGTGGGAGATGAACAGCATCGACAACCCGGTCCGCTCCTGCAGGTCGCGCACGAGGTTGAGCACGGTGCCCTGCACCGAGACGTCGAGCGCGGAGGTGATCTCGTCGGCGATGATCACTTCCGGGCGCGCGGCGAGCGCCCGCGCCAGGGCCACGCGCTGGCGCTGCCCGCCGGAGAGCTGAGCGGGCCGCATCCCGGCGCGGTCCGCGGCGAGGCCGACCTGCGCCAGGAGGCGTTCAACCTCGGCGCGCCGGTCGGTCCGGCCGCGCGGGATGGCCTCGGCGATCGAAGCGCCGATGGTCATCCGGGGGTCCAGCGCGGAGTACGGGTCCTGGAACACCATCTGCACCGGACCGGGCTGCCGGACCGGCCGTCCGCCGACGAGGATCCGCCCGGCGGCGACCGGCGCGAGGCCCACCGCGGCGCGGGCGAGGGTCGACTTGCCGGAGCCGGACTCGCCGACGAGACCGACGATCGCGCCGTCCGGCACGGTCAGGTCCACCCCGTCCACGGCGGTCGTGCCGCGGCGCCGCGAGCCGTAGCGGACGGAGACGCCCTCGAAACGCAGTTCGCTCATCGCGCCTCCCCCACCCGGATCTGCTCGCGCGGCACGTCCACCACGGGGTGCCAGCACGCGACTCCGTGCACCAGTGGCGGCTCCTCGGTCGTGCACCGTTCGGTCGCCAGCGGGCAGCGCGGCGCGAAGGCACAGCCCGGCGGCAGGTCCGCGGGTTCGGCGGGACGGCCGGGGATGACGGCCATCGGCCGGTCGCGATCGGTCGTCATGTCCGGCACGGCGGCGAGCAGGGCCCGCGTGTACGGGTGCGCCGCCGAGTCCAGGTCCGCGGCCGGCAGGTCCTCCACGATCCGGCCCGCGTACATCACCAGCACGCGGTCGCACATCCGGCGGACCACCCCGATGTCGTGGCTGATGAGCAGGATCGCGACGTCGTCGGCGGCGCGCACGTCGGCGAGCAGCCGCAGCACGCGGCCCTGCACGGTGACGTCGAGCGCCGTGGTCGGCTCGTCGGCGACGATCAGCGCGGGCGAGCACATCAGTCCCATGCCGATCATCGCGCGCTGCCGCATGCCGCCGGAGAACTCGTGCGGGTACTGCCGGGCCCGTCGCTCGGCGCCGGGCAGACGCACCGCGCGCAGCCGGTCGACGGCGCGCGCGAACGCGGCGCGCCGGGTCATTCCCTGGTGATACCGGGCCACCTCGGCGAGCTGGTTGCCGACCCGCTGGGTGGGGTTGAACGAGGTCATCGGGTCCTGGAAGACCATCGCGAAGGAGGTGCCGAGCAACTGCCGCCGCGCGCGGGTGTCCGCGCCGGGCAGCGACTGCCCGAGGAATTCCAGCCGGTCGGCGTGCACCCGGCCGGGTTCCTCGATCAGCTGGGCGACCGCGAGCGCGGTGAGGCTCTTGCCGGACCCCGATTCCCCGACGACGCCGACGGATTCACCACGTGCCAGGGCGAAGCTCACGCCGCGCACCGGGGTGACCGGCCCGGGGAAGGTGACCTGCAGGTTCTCCACCGCCAGCACGGGATCCGCCGGCTGGGGTGCGGGGGCGGCCGCCGGTGGCGGTGCCGGCGCCTCCCGTCGCGGGTGGCGGGTGGTGTCGGCGCCGATCGCGGTGGCGACCGCCTCGCCGAAGAGGCTGAACGCGAGCCCGGCGACCACCACCGCCACCGTGGGCGCGAGCGCGGCGGCCGGGTGGAGGTAGAGCACGTCGAGACCGTCGCGAAGCAGGCGGCCCCAGTCGTAGTCCGGCGACTGCACGCCCAGGCCCAGGAACGACAGCCCGGCGAAGGCCAGCATCGTGCTGCCGGTCGTGATGGTCGCGTTGACGACCAGGGGTTCGGCGACGTTGGGCAGGATGTGCCGCCCCAGCAGGCGGAACCGGCCGACGCCGGCGATCCGCGCGGCGGAGACGTAGTCGAGCGCGGCGACGCGGGCCACCATCGTCCGCGTGAGCCGGGCGAACGCCGGCGCGATGGCCAGGCCGATGGCGAGCACGCTGCCGCGCGCGCCGACGCCGAAGATGACCGCGAAGAACAGCGCCAGCAGCAACCCGGGGAAGGCCACCGCGATGTCGACCACCGCGGACACGAGCCGTCCCGCGCGCTTGCCGAGCAGCACGGCGGCGGTGCCCAGCAGCAGGCCGGTGGCCACCCCGATCGCGGTGGCGGCGAGCGCCAGCTCGACCGACAGCCGGGTGGCGACCAGCACGCGGAAGAAGATGTCGCGGCCGAGCCCGTCGGTGCCCATCCAGTGCTCGGCGGAGGGTCCGCGCAGGATCTGGTTCGTGTCCAGCGCCGCGGCTCGCTCCGCCCACAGCAGCGGCGCGAGCACCGCCAGCCCGAGCACGGCGACCACGACCACGGCGGCGCTCGCGCCCAGCGGGCGGCGCAGGGCCGCGCTCCAGTTCGACTTCGGCACGTTCTCAGCTCTCCCTGATCGCCGACCGCGGGTCGAGCAGCGCGAGCGCCACGTCGACGAGGAGGTTCACCAGCAGCACCCCGAGGCCGTAGACGAGCACCACGCCCTGCACCAGCGGGTAGTCCTTGGCGAGGATGGACTGCACGATGGTGCTGCCGAGGCCGGGCCAGGCGAACACGTTCTCCACCAGCACCGTCCCCGCGACCATCGCGCTGAGCAGCAGCCCGCCCAGCGTCAGCGTCGCCGTCAGCGCGTTCGGCAACGCGTGCCGCAGGTAGATCCAGCTCGCCGGCAGCCGCTTGGACCGGGCGGTGCGGATGTGGTCGGCGCGCAGCACGGCGAGCATCTCCACCCGGGTGATCCGCGCCAGCACCGCGGCCGGTCCGGCGGCCAGCGCCAGCACCGGCAGCAGGTAGGACTCCGGCCCGGACCGCCCGGCCACCGGCAGCCACCCGAGGCTGACCCCGAACACGAACACCAGGCCCACCGCGATGAGGAACTCCGGGATCGCGGCCAGGACGGCGGTGGCGGAGGTGAACGCGAGCTCGGTCGTCCGCCGCCTCCCGCCGCGGGTGAGCACCGCCATCACCGTGCCTGCCGGGATCGCCACGGCGACGGCGAGGAGGAACGCGTACCCCGCGATCTCCAGCGTCGCGGGCAGCCGGTCGCCGATCACCTGCGCGACCGGCAGTCCGGAGCCGAGGGAGGTGCCGAGGTCGCCGGTGAACAGGTTCCCGAGGTAGTGCAGGTACTGCTGCCACAACGGGTCGTCCAGGCCGAGCGCGGCCCGGCGGGCCTCGACGAGTTCGGGCGCGGCGGTCGGCCCGAGCGCGGCCCGCACCGGGTCGCCCGGGATGAGGTGGATCATCCCGAACGCGGCGGTGAGCAGGACCCAGACCGACACCAGCACCCGGACCAGCCGCCGCACGGCGAACCGGACCCAGACGTTGTCACCCAGTCCGGCCGGGCGGATCGCGGTGGTCACCACGCGCGCCTCAGCCGAGCATCCGGATCGAGCTGGGGACGATGCTGCCCTGGCTCGTCTCGAGCGTGGCGCCCTGCACGAACGTGGGCCGCACCGCGTTGACGAACGGCACCACGTTGAGCTCCCGCACCAGCGCCTGCTCGGCCTCGCCCCACTTGCCGCAGCCGTCGGCGCCGGCGAGCGCGCCGGCCTGCTGGACCGCCGCGTCGTAGGCGGGGTTCTGCACGGCCGCGAAGTTGTTGCCGCTGCCGGAGAAGAACGGGACGAGCTGGGTGGGCAGGAACACCCCGAGCGGCACGAACGCCGCGTCCCAGACGCCCTCCGCGAGGACCTGCGTGGACTCGGTGTCGGTCATGCCCTTGACGGTGACCCGCGCGCCGGCCGCGGACCAGCGCTGCTGGACCAGTTCGGCGGCCGCCTGCATGGTCGAGCCGAGCGTCGACGGGTAGTAGAAGGTGAGCGCCAGCGGCTTGCCGTCCTTGACGCGCACGCCGTCCGGGCCCGCGACCCAGCCGGCGGAGTCCAAACCGGACTTCGCGGCGGCCAGGTCGAAGGCGGGCAGCAGCCCGCTGATGGTGTCGCCGCCGCACGGGCCGAGCCCGGGCGCCAGGAGGCTCTTCGGCGCGCGGCCGGTCCCGCTGGTGAGGACCTGGCCGAGCTGGCCGAGGTCGAGCGCCTGGGTCAGGGCGCGCCGCACCGCGACGTCCGCGCCGGGCATCCCGGGGCGCTGGTTGAACCACAGCTCGCCGAACGGGGACTCGATGTCGTGTGCGGTCAGGCCCATGCCGCGCAGCCGCTGCTGGTCGGGGCCGACCACGGCGGCCGCGTTGACCTGCCTGGACGCCAGCAGGTTCGCGGCGGTGAGCTCGTTGCCGACGACCCGGATCACGACGGTGTCGGGCAGCCCGCGCGTGTCGGTCTTCCAGTCGCCGGGCCCCCACGCGTAGTCCTTGCGCCGCGTGAGCGTGTAGTGGTCGCCCGCGACGGCCTCGGTCAGGGTGTACATCCCGGTGCCGTCCGCGCCCTGCTTGAGCAGCCCGCGGTCGGCCATCCCCTTGCCGCAGACGATGAAGAGCCCGCCGATGTCGCGGACGAGGAACGAGTCCGGGGTCGGGCTGGTGACCGTGACGGTGCCCGCCGCGTCGTCGCCGGTTGCTTTCGCCCCGGGCATCACGTAGAGGCCCAGCGAGGCGGAACCGTTGGCGGGGTCGCTGACGAAGTTGATGTTGTCGGCGACCTGCGACGCGGTCAGCGGGGTCCCGTCCGAGCAGGTGATGCCCTTGCGCAGCGTGTACTTCGCGGTGGTCGTGTCGCCTTCCCACTTCTCCGCGAGCCCGGCGACCATGTTGCCGCCCGGGTCGATGTTGACGAGCGTGTCGTAGAGGAACCGGTCGGCCTGGATGGTCACCGACATCGTGGTGAAGTGCGGGTCGAGGCTGCCGGGGTCGCCTGCCGAGACCAGCGTGAACGTGCCACCGTCCACAGTGGTCGACCCGGCGCCGCCGCCGCAGGCGGTCAGCGCCAGCGCCAGCACGGCGGCCGCGGCCGTGATCGAAGCGGTCTTCATCGTGTCTCCTGGGTCAGGCGGAGCGGCGGGTCGCCCGCCCCGAGTGGACGTAGGCCGCCCGGCCGGTGCCGTCGTCGCCGACGAACACGTGCGGCAGGTGGACACCGTGGGCAGGGGTGCGCGGGATGAGGACGTCGTCGTCCAGCCGGACCAGCTCGGTCCGCTCGGCCTCGCCCAGCTCGGCGAGGAGGCCCTTGGGCCGCTGGTCGAGCCAGAGGCGGCCGTCGTCGTCCTGGGTGACGGTCAGGTCGGCGACCTCGCTGGAGTAGGTGCCGAGGTAGCGGCGGCCGTCGACCGGCAGCGGGTCCGCGGGTGGCTCCGGCAGCGGCGGCAGGGCGATCCCAGCCAGCTCGGGCAACAGGTGGCCGTAGACGTCGGTGTAGAGGCCGATCGTGTCCCCGCCGTTGGTGAGCAGCGCGATCGCGACGTCCTGGCCGGGCACCACGCGCAGGAACGCGGACTGCCCGATCGTCCCGCCGTCGTGCCCGAGGACGGTGCCGCCGGGCCACTCGTACAGCTCCCAGCCAAGCCCCCACGCGGTGCCCATCAGGCCGAGCGGCGGCAGGCCGACCTGCCGCTCCTGCATGGCCTTCACGCTGCCCGGGCTGAGCAGCTGCGTGCCGTCCGGGGCGGCGCCGCCGGACAGGTGCAGGCGGGCGAAGGCCAGCAGGTCCCGTGGCCGCATCGCCAGCGCCGAGCCGGCGGGCGCATTGGAGCGGACCAGCGACCACACCGGGGCCGGCTGCCCGCCCGGCAGGTGGCCGACCGCGGCGCGGTGCAGGATCGCCTCCTCGGCGTTGGTCGCGAAGTGCGTCAGGCCGAGCGGCGTGGCGAGGTGGTCGTGCAGGCACTGGTCGTAGGGCTTGCCGCGGAGCACCTCGACGATCCGGCCGAGCACGACGAAGGCCGCGTTGTTGTAGGAGAACATCTCCCCCGGCGGGAACAGCTGGTCGGTGCTGCTCAGGGTCGCAACGTACTTCTCGACGCAGTCGTCGCCGCGGCCGGTGTCGGTGAACAGGTCGCCCTCGAAGCCGGACGTGTGGCACATCAGCTGCCGAACGGTGATCGCGGCGGCGGCGCTCTCGTCCGCCACCCGGAAGTCCGGCAGGTACCGGCGCACCGGCGCGTCCAGGTCGAGCGCGCCCTCGTCGGCCAGCTGCATCGCGAGCGTGGTGGTCCAGACCTTGGTGATGGACCCGATCTGGAACACCGAGTCCGGGGTGGCCTCGACCCCGGTCGCGCGGTTCAGCACCCCGGCGGCCGCGTCGGCGACGTCGCCGCCCACGGCGACCGCGATGGCCGCGCCGGGCACCTCACGCGCCTCGACCAGGCGGGGGAAGTCACGTCCGAGCCAGCCGGTGATCTCGTCCAGGTTCGCCATCGGGCCAAGGTAGCGGCGCCGGTGGCGGAAAAGTTCGTTCGCGCGGACGAACGCGGCCCCGCGGGTTGGTCGTCCAGGACGAACCCGCGGGGCGGTCCGCCTCAGTCCTGGTGGGCGGTCGCGATGGACTTCGCCCGCCACGGCTCGGTGTCGTCGGCGATGCGGTCGACCTTGACCTGCCAGCGGTCGATCGCGTCGCGGCCGAGCAGCAGGTGGGTGGGCAGCTTCTCCTGGCCGGTGACCTCGTAGATGAGCGCGGCTCCCTGGACGGGGTCGCCCAGCTGCGTGTGGTTGGCCTCGCCGACCCAGTCCAGCGTCGCGTGCGCCGGGGTGCCGTCGTAGGCCGCGATGCGGTTCTCCGGCAGGGACAGCGAGCTGGCGTCGAGGAAGTCGGTGCGGAACACGCCCGGCTCGACGACCATGCTCTGGATCCCGAACGGCGCCAGCTCGACCGACAGGGCCTCGCTGATGCCGGCCACGGCGAACTTCGACGCGCTGTACATGCTCACCCCGGGCTCGCCCTCGAAACCGGAGCGAGATCCGATGTGGACCAGCTTCCCGCCGCCCGCTTCACGCATGTAGGGCAGCACCGCGCGGGTGATGTTGATCAGCCCGAACACGTTGAGGTCGAACAGCGAGCGGGCCTCGGCGTCGCTGATCTCCTCCAGGGCGCCCAGCAGACCGCGGCCGGCGTTGTTGACCAGCACGTCGATCCCGCCGAACCGGTTCACCACGGACTCCACCGCCGGGGCGATCGCCGCGGTGTCGGTGACGTCCAGCGCGACCGGGAACACGCGGTCGGCGGACTTGAGGTCGTCCGGGAGCCGGTCCGGGTTGCGGACCGCGACCGCCACCGTGTCGCCGCCCGCCAGTGCCGCGCGGGCGATCTCCGCACCGAGGCCGCGGGACGCGCCGGTGATCAGCCAAGTAGCCATGTCCTCGTCTCTCCTTCGCTTTCGGCGTTGTGCCTGTGCCCCGCACTCAACCAGCGCGGAGCAGCGAAAAGGGCGCCGAAAAGGGCCTCGCTCATCCTGGGACGGAGTGGGCCACCAAACCGCGCTGAGGGGGACATCCTGTCCCCCGATCACCTGGGCATTGGTGCGGCCCCTTTTCCGGCTTACGGACTGGTTGTGTGAAGGCATCGGGACGAAAACCCGCAACCGGAAAGGAAAAACCGTCATGTCGCAGGTCATCACCGGAACCCCGCTCGCCGGCCGCGTCGCCGTCGTCACCGGCGCCAGCAGCGGGATCGGGGCCGCCACCGCGGAACGGCTCGCCGCGCTGGGGGCGAAGGTCGCGGTCGCCGCGCGCCGCAAGGACAACCTCGACGACCTGGTCGCCCGGATCACCGCCGCGGGCGGCACCGCGCTCGCCCTCCCGCTGGACGTCACCGACCGGGAGGCCGTCACCGCGGCGGCGGAGCAGGTGGCCGATCGGCTGGGCCGGGCCGACCTGGTCGTCAACAACGCCGGGGTGCAGCTGATCTCGCCGATCGAGGACCTGAAGGTCGACGACTGGCAGCGCCAGATCGACCTGAACGTCACCGGGGTGATGAACGTCCTCGCCGCGTTCGTGCCGCAGCTGGTCGCCGCGGCGGAGGCGGGCGGGCCCGCGGACCTGATCATCACCTCGTCGATCGCCGCGACCCGGATCCTGGAGAAGTTCTCTGTCTACTCCGGCACGAAGGCCTACCTCAGCCACTTCAGCCGCCTGGCGCGCGTCGAGCTGGGGCGCAAGATGGTGCGGGTGTCGGCGATCGAGCCGGGCATGGTCGACACCGAGCTGCCCGACCACGTCACCGACCCGGACGCCAGCAAGCTGATGGCCGACCTGCTGCGCGACATCGAGTGCCTGAGCCCGGCGGACGTGGCCGAGACGATCGCGTTCATCGCCGCGGTGCCGCGCCACGTCAACCTCAGTGAGATCACGATCCTGCCGACCGCCCAGGCGGTCTGAGCGGCTCCCGGCGCGCCGTCCGTCCTATTCGGACGGCGCGCCGAGCAGCCGCCGCAGCGCCGCGGCGTCCGCCTCGCGCACCGGGGTGTAGACGACCAGGTGCAGGCCGGGGTGGTCCTGGGGCGTGAGCTGGTGGTGTTCCAGCAGCAGCTCCCCGGCCACCGGGTGCCGGAACAGGCGCTCGCGGGAGGCGAACCGTTCGACGCCCAGGCTCTCCCAGCCCGCCCGGAAGTGGTCGCTGGCCGCCCGCAGCCGGTCGATCAGGTAGCCGAACTCCCCCAGCCGGGGCCCGGCTTCGGCCCGGAACTCGGCGAGGAACCGGCGGCTGGTGACCTCCCAGTCCGGCAGCAGCTGCCGCACGTACGGGTCGGTGAACACCAGCCACAGCAGGTTGCGGTCCTGCGCCGGCACGGTCGCGACGTTCGGGTAGAGCGCCGCGTAGGCGGCGTTCCAGCCGGTGATCTGCCAGTCTGGGGCCACCGCGTAGGCGGGTGACTGCGCGAGCGCGTCGAGCAGGCGCTGCACGTGTTCCGGCGCGGCTTCGGGCTTCGGCGCGGCGGGAGGCGGGAGGCGGGGGCGCCGAGTAGCCGGCGAGGGAGAGCACGTAGGCGTGCTCGGCGCCGGTGAGCCGCAGCGTGCGGGCGATCGCGTCGAGGACCTCGCGCGAAGGGTTGATGTCGCGGCCCTGCTCGAGCCAGGTGTACCAGGTGACGCTGACCCCGGAGAGGTAGGCGACCTCCTCGCGGCGCAGCCCGGTGGTCCGGTTGCGGCCGACCGGGGGCAGGTCGAGGTCGGCCCGCACGAGCCGGGTCCGCCGGTCGCGCAGGAACTCACCGAGCGCACGCATGGTCACCCCGCAACACTAGTAGTGCCACTACTAGTGTTCGCACCGTCTTCGCTTCCCGGCCTGGCGCGGGCATCGTGAGCGCATGCCCGAACTGCGATCACGCACTGTCACACACGGACGCAACATGGCCGGCGCCCGCGCGCTGCTGCGCGCCGCCGGGGTGGCCCGGGAGGACTTCGGCAAGCCGATCGTGGCCGTCGCCAACAGCTTCACCGAGTTCGTGCCCGGCCACGTCCACCTCCAGCCGGTCGGCCGGATCGTGTCCGAGGCGATCCGCGAGGCCGGCGGCATCCCGCGCGAGTTCAACACCATCGCCGTCGACGACGGCATCGCCATGGGCCACGAGGGGATGCTGTACTCGCTGCCGTCGCGCGACCTGATCGCCGACTCGGTCGAGTACATGGTGCAGGCCCACCGCGCCGACGCGCTGGTGTGCATCTCCAACTGCGACAAGATTACCCCCGGCATGCTGATGGCCGCCCTGCGCCTGAACATCCCGACGGTGTTCGTCTCCGGCGGCCCGATGGAGGGCGGCACCGCGGTGCTCGTCGACGGCACCGTGCGCACCCGCCTGCACCTGGTCTCCGCGGTGTCCGACGCGGTCGCCGACTCGGTGTCCGATGCCGACATCGCCCGCATCGAAGAGGCCGCCTGCCCGACCTGCGGCTCCTGCTCGGGCATGTTCACCGCGAACTCGATGAACTGCCTCACCGAGGCCCTGGGGCTGGCCCTGCCGGGCAACGGCTCGGTGCTCGCGACCCACACCGCGCGCCGCGCCCTCTACGAGCAGGCCGGGCGCACGGTGGTGGACTTGGCTCACCGCTACTACGACTCCGGCGACGAGGGCGTGCTGCCGCGGGCCATCGCCTCGCGGGCGGCGTTCGACAACGCGATGGCGCTGGACCTGGCGATGGGCGGATCGACCAACACCGTGCTGCACCTGCTGGCCGCCGCGCACGAGGCCGGGCTGGAGTACACGCTGGCCGACATCGAGCGCCGGTCCCGGGAGGTGCCCTGCCTGTGCAAGGTCGCCCCCAACGGCACTTACCTGATGGAGGACGTGCACCGGGCTGGCGGCATCCCGGCGATCCTCGGCGAGCTGCACCGCGCCGGGCACCTGCACGAGGACGTGCGCAGTGTGCACGCCGACTCGCTCGCCGAGTGGCTCAAGACCTGGGACGTCCGCGGCGGCTCGCCTTCCCCGGAGGCGGTCGAGCTGTTCCACGCCGCGCCGGGCTGCCGCCGCTCGGCGGAGGCGTTCTCGCAGTCGGAGCGCTGGCACGACCTGGATCTGGACGCCGCGGGTGGCTGCATCCGCGACGTCGCCCACGCCTACTCGGCGGACGGCGGGCTGGCGGTGCTGCGCGGGAACCTGGCCGAGGACGGCTGTGTGGTCAAGACCGCGGGTGTGGACTCCTCGATCCTGACCTTCGCCGGGCGGGCGGTGGTGACCGAGTCGCAGGAGGAGGCCGCCGAGGCGATCCTGGCCGGGCGCGTGCAGCCCGGTGATGTGGTGGTGGTGCGGTACGAGGGCCCGCGCGGCGGCCCGGGGATGCAGGAAATGCTGTACCCGACGGCGTACCTGAAGGGGCGCGGCCTCGGCAAGGACTGCGCCCTGGTCACCGACGGCCGGTTCTCCGGCGGCACCTCGGGACTGTCGATCGGGCACGTCTCGCCGGAGGCCGCCGCGGGCGGCACGATAGCCCTGGTCGAGGACGGCGACCGGATCGTCATCGACATCCCCGGCCGGACGTTGCACCTCGACGTGCCCGACGAGGTGCTCGCCGAACGCCGGGCCCGGGCGACGTTCCGGCCCCGCACCCGGAAGCGCACGGTGTCCACAGCGCTACGCGCCTACGCGGCGATGGCCATGTCCGCGGACAAGGGCGCGGTGCGGGAGGTGCCGGAGACGCTCTGAGCTCAGTGGGTGAGCCCACCGCGACGAGGCTGGCCAGCGCGTGCCGCGTAACCACCGGCGGGCGGAACCCGATGCCGCACCGGGCTCCGCCCTCTGCGCGATCGCCGCCAGCCGGGCCACGACCTCGGCCGGCTGGGTGTCGTCGGGGTCGGCGGACGGGCGCGCCCAGCGGATCCACCCAGGCAGCGTCGCCCCCTGCACCAGCAGAGCACCAACGAAATACCGGGATCAGCGCACCGGCAGTTCGCGATCGTGGTTCTCGGCGCTGTTCCAGTTGGCCAGCAGGCGCATCGAGGTTTCCGACGCGGAGCCGGGTTCGGTGGTGTAGACGAACAGGATCTGGTCCGGGTCGCCCGCGGGGTGGAGCGCCTGGTACTGCACGGTGAGGTCGCCGACGAGCGGGTGGTGGTAGCCCTTGGAGCCGGTGGTGCGCCGGTGCACCTTGTGGTCGGACCACCACTTCCGGAACTGTTCGGAGTGGATGGACAGCTCACCGATCAACGCCGACAGCTGCGGGTCGTCCGGGTAGCGGCCGGCGTCCAGGCGCAGCATGGCGACCGTGTCCGCGGCGACGGCCTCCCAGTCCTGGTACAGCTCGCGGGCGTGCGGGTCGAAGAACACGAACCGCGCCTGGTTGCGGTCGGCCGCGGGCAGCGCCCGGAACTCGGTGATCAGGGCGCCCGCGAGCCGGTTGTGGGCGAGCACGTCGAGCCGCCGCCCCAGCACGAACGCCGGCGAGTGCACCCCGTCCAGCATTTCGACCAGCCGCAGAGTGGCCGGGTCCACCCGCTGCGGCCGGGCGCGTCGCTTGCGCACCGCGGGCTCCGGACGCCCCAGGTCCATCAGGTGCTGGCGCTCGGCGTCGTTCAGCCGCAACGCGGTCGCCAGGGCGTCCAGCACCTCAGCCGAAGCGCTGCGGCTGCGGCCCTGCTCCAGGCGCGTGTAGTAGTCCACACTCACCCCGGCCAGCTGCGCCAGCTCCTCGCGCCGCAACCCGGGCACCCGCCGCCGCGCCGAGCCGTCCAGGCCCAGCTCCTCGGGGCTGACCCGGGACCGGCAGGTCCGCAGGAACTCCGCCAGCTCGCTGCTCTTCATGCCGCTCATGGGTCCGATTCTGCCCGCCGCCGGCCAGGGGGCGAGCGGTGAAGGTGGCCCATCTTGTCCCCCTGTCACCAGCCGTGGATGACCGCGGCGAGTGGGTGTTCGTGGTGGAGCCGATCAGAGCAGGGTCATTACCCACGGAACCTTTGGACTGCTTGGCGGTCGGCCATGACTTCGTGACCGTCATCCTCACCGAAATGGGTCCGAACCACGTCAGCTGTCACTCACCCGACGGCCGCACAGCGGGCTTTCTGCTGAACCAGTCCTATTACTCACTGGCTGGGCACGCCCGGGAGGCTGCTCCCGGTGCCGAGGCCCTACTCGGAGCTCGAAGAGCTCGTCCTGGCACTGGCGATGATGTCCAGGGAGTTCGGTTTCACGCTGAGTCCAGAGGTCGCTCAAGGCCCGCTGCCCACCGCCCCGCTACCCGGATGACGGTCGAGCCCGCCCGCACGGGCCGTCCCGTGCGGGCGTCGAGCCGGGAGTCAGGCGAGCGGGCGGTCCCGCGCGGCGTCGCGGGCGAGTGCGGCTGCTCGGCGGTCCTCGAAGCGCGAGGCCTGCGCGTCGAGTCCCTTGAGGAATGCCGCGAGTTCGTCGCGGGCGGTCTCGCCTACCTGGCCCAGGCCTTCCAGCTCGAAGACCTTCCAGTACCGCAGCAGCGGCATCACCACGTCGTCGTGGTGGATGCGCAGGTCGTAGATCCCGGCCTTGGCGATCAGCGCGGCCTTGCGCGCGAAGCTCGGGATGACCGCGCCGGGCATCGCGAAGTCGAGCACCTCGTCGGTGATGGCGCGCATCATCGCGTCCGGCGTGATCTCCAGCGCCGCCTTCACCAGGTTGCGGTAGAACACCATGTGCAGGTTCTCGTCCGTGGAGACCCTGGCCAGGAGTTTCTCCGCGAGCGGGTCCTGGGTGTACCGGCCGGTGTTGCGGTGCGACAGCCGCGTCGCGAGCTCCTGGTACGACACGTAGGCGCACACCCGCAGCAGCGGCTTGTCCCCGCTGTCGTAGCCCGCCTGCATGGTCTCCATGCGCATGCGCTCCAGCTCGACCGGGTCGACCGCGCGCGTCACCAGGAGGTAGTCGCGGATGCAGATGCCGTGCCTGCCCTCCTCCGCGGTCCAGCGGTGCACCCAGGTCCCCCACGCCCCGTCCCGGCCGAACGCGCGCTCGATCTCCCGGTGGTAGCTGGGCAGGTTGTCCTCGGTCAGCAGGTTGACCTCGAGGGCGGTCCGCGCCACCGGCGACACCCGCGACTGCTCCGGGTCCCACGCCTCGCCGCCCAGATCCGCGAAGTTCCGGCCCTCGCTCCACGGCACGAACTCGTGCGGCATCCAGTCCTGGGCCGCCGCGAGGTGGCGGTTGAGGTTCTCTTCGACCGTCCCCTCGAGCTCGTGCATCAGGCGGGTGGTGTCGGGAAGCGTCATGCGCACGTCCTTCGGGATCCGGGGCAGGAACCTACGAATCCGTAACTTACGGTCCCGTAGGTACTGTCAACGCACGAGCGCCCCGACCGGTTCCCGACGACCGTCGATCCCGCCGTCTTGCCGGATGCAACATTTCGTGTTTCAGTTGCATCTGGCGTCGCGACGAGGCGGCACCGGCCGGAAGGAATTCCCATGCGCAGCCCGATTCGGCACCGCCTGCTCGCCGTCGCCGCCGCGGCCCTCCTCGCCGTCACCGGCTGGAGTGGCGTTGCCAGGGCCGGCACCTACGCGCCGGTGGACCGGCCAGGACCGGAGTTGACCGCGCCCCGCCTGGCCGACAGCCTCGACTGCACCGCCGACGTCCGCAACGCCACGCGCGAACCGGTCCTGCTCACGCCCGCCACGACCGTCGACAGCGAACAGAACTTCGGCTTCACCTACGAGCGGCTGTTCCGCCGGCTCGGTATCCCGTACTGCACGTCGGATTCGCCGGTGGATCGCTACAACATGGGCGACATGCAGGTACGGGCCCAGTACGTCACCTACGCCATCCGGGAGATGTACAAGCTCGCCGGGCGCCCCATCGCCGTGATGGGACACAGCCAGGGCGGGATGATCATGCGCTGGTCGCTGCGGTTCTGGCCCGACACGCGGCACATGGTCGACGACGTGATCGGGATGGCGGGCACCAACCACGGCTCGGTGGTCGTCCCCGCGTTGTGCGTCCCCGACTGCGCTCCGGCGCTGTGGCAGCAGCGAGCGAGCTCGGAGTTCGTGCAGGCACTCAACTCCGGCCAGGAGACCTTCCCCGGCATCAGCTACACCGAGATCTATTCGCGCACGGACGAGTTCGTGCAGCCCAACCTGGACGACACCGGCACCTCCTCCCTGCACGGGGGCGGCGGGAACATCACCAACGTCGCCGTGCAGGAGGTCTGCCCGCTGGCCGTCCCCGAACACCTGCTCATCGGCACCCTGGACCCCGTCACGTCGGCGCTGGCGATCGACGCGCTGACCCACCCCGGCCCGGCGGACCCCGGCCGGATCGAGCGGTCGGTCTGCGGCCGCCTGCTGATGCCCGGCGCGCACCCGGTGACCGGCCCGCTCACCTTCGCGACGCTGACCGCGCAGGTCTCGGCGCAACTGACGGTCGCCGCGCACCGGGTGCCGTCCGAACCCGCACTCGCCTGCTACGTCACCGCCCGCTGCCCGTGACGAGCCGGCCCGATCGCGAGAGCGCCCTGCACCTGGCAGTGCGGACGTTCAACGCACGGCAGCGGGTGGAGGTCAACGACCTCGCCAAGGCGCTCGGCGTCAACCGGGTGACCGTCTACCGCTGGCTCGGCGACCGGGACGCGATCCTCGCCGAGGTGGTGTGGCGGCTCGGCGAACGGACGATGCTCGACGCGTACGCCTCGGCGGACGGGACCGGGGGCACGCGCATCGCGAACGCCATGTCGGCGTTCGTCCGGCAAACGCTCGCGCATGCCGGCATGCGGCACTTCCTCACCACCGAAACCGAAACGGCGCTGCGCGTCCTCACCCGCGGCGGGCACACTTTCCAGCCCCGGCTCGTCGCACTGGTCGAGACGCTGCTGAACAAGGAGCGCGAGGCGGGTGCTCTGTCCGTGATGGACATCGACCTGCACGACCTGGCCTACCTGTGTGTCCGCGTCGGCGAATCGTTCGTCTACACCGACGCGATCACCGGGGAACCCCCGGACCCGGACCGCGCCGAACGGGCACTGCACTACCTGCTCCGCTAGCTCGGAGTCCGTCACGCGCGCGCTGGCCCGGTGGAGCGCCGTGGGATGAGGGTGGGTGTGGCGACGAGCGTGCGGGGCTGCTCGCCGCGGGTGGCTTCCGTGAGCAGGTCCAGCGCGCCGGCCGCGATCTGTCCGAACGGGACGCGCACGGTGGTCAGCGGCACGGGCAGGCGGCTGACGATGGGGATGTCGTTGTAGCCCACGATCGACAGGTCCTCGGGCACGCGCAGCCCGAGCGCGTGGGCGGCGGCCATCACGCCGATGGCGGTGTTGTCGTTGACGGCGAAGATCGCGGTCGGCCGGTCCGGCCGGTCCAGCAGGTCGCGCCCGGCGATCTCCCCGGACTCGATGGAGAAGGCGTCCCCGGCGACCAGCCGGTCGTCGAAGCCGATCCCGGCCTGGTCGAGGGCTTCGCGGTAGCCGGCGAGCCGTTCCTGGGCGCTGGACGCGTAGCCGGGGCCGCCGACCAGCCCGATGCGCCGGTGCCCGAGGTCGAGCAGGTGCCGGACGACCAGGTGCGCCCCGAGCCGGTCGTCGCCGACGGCGGCCGGGCCGATGCCGTCGGTGCGCAGGGCCAGCGCGTGCGGCACGTCGCGGGCGGTGGGGGTGCCCAGCCGCGCGGTGGTGAGGATCAGCCCGTCGACGCGACGGCGCACCAGGGTCTGCACGGCGAGCCGTTCGGTGTCGGGCTTGTCCTCGGTGGTGGCGACGATCGCGAACATCCCCCGGCTCCCCGCGGCGGCGGCGATCTCCTCGTAGAGCATCGCCATCACGGTGTCGGTGAGCCGCGGCACGATCACGCCCACCGTGTTGGTGCCCGACCGGCGCAGCCCGGAGGCCAGCGGGTCGCGCACGTAGCCGAGCTCGGCGGCCACCCGCCGCACCCGTTCGGCGGTGGGGCTGCTGGAGCGCGGCAGCCGCTCGTCCAGGACGCGGGACACGGTGGACTTGCTGACCCCGGCGGCCCGGGCAACGTCGAGGATGGTCACCACGGGGGCAAGGCTACTGGTCGGCGAGGGCTTTCCGGACTCACCGTTGACGGCGGGAGGCACGTGACGCATTCTATGGGAACGTTCCCGCAACCGTTCCCGGACCTGATGAGAAGGAGCACTTCGAGATGACACTGGACCTCCGTGGCCTCAACCCCGCGCCGGTCACCCCGTTCACGCCGGACGGCGAGGTCGACCACGCCGCGATGGCGAAGCTGGGCACCTGGCTGGCCGGGCACGACGGCGTGAAGAGCCTGGTGATCCTCGGCCACGCGGGCGAGGGCACCTTCCTCACCCAGGAGGAGCAGGTCGCGACCATCGCCAACCTGGCCGAAGCCGTGGACATCCCGGTGATCGCCGGGATCACCGGCGAGGGCACCGCGGTCGCGGTCGCCGAGGCCAAACGCGCCGTCGCGGCAGGCGCCAAGGCCGGGCTGATCTACCCCTCACACGGCTGGCTGCGCTTCGGCTACCAGGCGGGCGCGCCGCAGGACCGCTACCGGGCGATCTACGAGGAGTCCGGCCTGCCCTGCATCCTGTTCCAGTACCCGGACAACACCAAGGCCACCTACGACTTGGACACCCAGCTCGAGATCGCCGCGCAGGACGGCGTGTTCGCCACCAAGAACGGCGTGCGCAACATGCGCCGCTGGGACACCGAGATCCCGGTGCTCCGCCGCGAGCACCCGGACCTGCAGATCCTGTCCTGCCACGACGAGTACCTGCTGCACACCATGTTCGACGTCGACGGCCTGCTCGTCGGCTACGGCGGCCTCGCCCCCGAGCCCCTGCTGGAGCTCATCGCCGCGGGCAAGGCCCGCGACTACCCCGCCGCCCGTGCCGTGCACGACCGCCTGCTGCCGGTCACCAAGGCCGTCTACCACCGCGGCTCGCACATGGAGGGCACCGTCGCCCTCAAGCTCGGCCTCAAGGCGCGCGGCATCCTCGAGCACGCCGGCGTCCGCTCCCCGCTGATCGACCTCTCCCCCGAGGCCGAAGAGGAGATCGTGCAGGCGCTCAAGAGCGCCGAACTCGTCTGAGCCCCACTCGCGTCCCGGCGGCGGCCCCGCCGCCGGGACCGGCGACAATGTTGTCCCCACGACTCCGCACCGCGGCGGAGGGCGAGGAAACGAAACCCATGACGACTTTCGCTGCCGGCAGCCCCGAGGCGGCCGCCAAGGCCAACGCCGCGCTGGTGGCGCGGCTCGAGCGGCTACCGGTCACCCGCCGGCTCCTGATGATCCGCGTCATCATCGGCACCGCCACCTTCTTCGACGCCTACACCGTGCTGGTCATCGCCTTCGCGATGCCCAAGCTGGTCACCGAATGGCACCTCACCCCCGCGTGGGTGGGCATGATCCTCTCCGCGGGTTACGTCGGCCAGTTCGCCGGCGCGATCCTGTTCGGCTGGCTCGCCGAACGCATCGGCCGCCTGCGCACCCTGCTCATCACCATTGTGCTGTTCGTGTCGATGGACATCGCGTGCCTGTTCGCCTGGAGCGGCGCCTCGATGCTGGTGTTCCGCTTCCTGCAGGGCATCGGCACCGGTGGCGAGGTGCCGGTGGCCAGCGCCTACATCAACGAGTTCGTCGGCGCCCGCAAACGCGGCCGGTTCTTCCTGCTCTACGAGGTCATCTTCCCGGTCGGCCTGCTCTTCGCCGGGCTCGCCGGCTACTTCCTGGTGCCGGAGTTCGGCTGGCGCGCCCTGTTCGTCGTCGGGCTCGTCCCGGCCGTGCTGATGATCCCGCTGCGGGTGTTCATGCCCGAATCCCCGCGCTGGCTCGCCGCCAAGGGCAAGTTCGACCGTGCCGACAAGGTCGTCACCATGCTCGAACGGGAGGCCGTCAAGGAAGGCAAACCGCTGCCCGAGCCGGTTCCCCGCCCGGTCACCGCACCCGCCACCGGCTCGGGCTGGCGCGACCTGTTCCGCGGCATCTACCTCAAGCGCACGCTGATGCTGTGGGCGCTGTGGATCACCGTCTACGTCATCAACAACGGACTGGTGACCTGGCTGCCCACGCTCTACCGGCAGGTGTTCGACCTGCCCCTGCAGACCAGCCTGCTCTACGGCTGGATCACCTCCGCCGTCGGTGTCGTCGCCTCCGTCCTGTGCGCGCTCTACATCGACAAGGTCGGCCGCAAACGCTGGTACGCCATCGCGTTCCTGGCCGCCACCGTGCCACTCGTGGTGCTCACCGCCCTCGGCGCCACGACCGCGACCCAGGTGGTGATCCTCGCCCCGATCGCGTACGCCATCCTGCAGACGATCGCGTTCTCCCTCTACCTCTACTCCGCCGAGCTCTACCCCACCCGCCTGCGCGCCGTGGGCACCGGCTTCGGCAGCGCGTGGCTGCGCGCCGCCTCCTCCGCCGGCCCGCTGCTCGTCGGCTTCGTCGTCGCCGGACTGGGCATCCGCTACGTCTTCGCCGCCTTCGCCGTGGTCGCACTGATCGGCGGCGTGATCACCATCCGGCACGCCGTCGAAACCAAGGGCCAGGTGCTCGAGGAACTGTCCCCTTGAGACGGTCGCCGGCGGAGAGTGCCCCGGAACGGGTTCCGGGGCACTCGTCTCACTGGTCGATCGTCAGCATGCCCTCGGGGACGCCGGCGATCTCGGTCCGGCGCCAGATCGAGTGCCGGCCCGGGAGTTCGTGGTAGCGCCGGAGCCCGGCGATGCCGCCGAGCCAGCCGCCCCAGGCGGCGTAGGGCGGGTTGTCCGGGTCGAAGCCGCTGTGCCACATGGTGAGCCGGGTCTTGCCGCCGGAGCCTTCCAGCTCCCAGCTGGTGGTCTCGCCGTCGGCGAACAGCAGGGCGGCCTTGCGGCCCGGTTCGAACTCCACGAACTTGGCCCCGCCGGGGTCCAGTTCGAACCCGCCCATCGCGAAGCGGCCACCCAGCCGGGGCTCGATGTCCACCTTGGCGCCGAACCACTTGCGGAACACCTCCGGCTGGATCATCGAGTCGAACACCTCCTCCGGGGCCGCGTCGATGACGACCGACGCGCGCAGTTCGCCGGAGGTGAAGTCGACCATCGGGGTCAGCTCACGGCCGGCCAGGTAGTCGGCCAGGTTGGCGATCGCCAGCGACCAGAACGTCTGCAGCGCGCCACGGGCGCCGGCCTGGTCCGCGATCACCTCCTCGAAGCTGGGCAGGTCGCTGTGGGTGAGCGTGACCAGGGTGCCGTCCTCGTCGTCGGCCAGCTCGAACTGGACGGTGGCCTCCACCCCGTCCACGGTCCAGGCGAACCGGATGGTGCGCTCGTCCACGTGCAGCACGCGCTGGTGCGGCTCGGCCCCGTCCGGCGTGTAGCGGCCCCAGAACTCGTATCTGCCGGGCAATTCGACCTCGGCGTGCTCGGCGAGCCAGACGCGCAGCGCGGCCGGATCGGTCAGCGCCTGGTAGGTCTCCTTCAGCGGGGTCGGCACGATCGCGGTCAGGAGCAGGTCAGGTTCGGTCATCGGGTTCTCCTCTCGGGTAGCAGGCGACGGCCAGGCGGAACGCGTCGCCGTCGGCCCCGCCGTAGCGGGTGAACAGGTCCTGCAGTGTCTGCTGCAGCTCGTCGAGGAACGCCTTGCGTTGCTCCGGGCGCACCCGGATGTCGCCGGACACACCGATCGACGGCAGGTCCGGGCGGGTGAGATCAAGCGCGGCGATGTCCGCCTGCACGTCCTCCATCAGGTCGACCAGGTAGCCCAGGCTGAGCCGGTCGCGGGTCTGCCGCAGCCCGATGCGGCCCACCAGAGCCGGGGACAGCCAGTAGGACCGGCCCGCCGCCTGGTAGATCCCCTCGTGGATCCCGCGGACCCGGCGCTGGGCCACCTGACGCGCGAGGCCGGCGTCCAGCAGGCGCTTGACGTGGTAGTAGACCCGCTGCGGGGTCTGGTCGAGCTCGAGGGCGACCTCGGTGCACGACCGGGGCTCGGCGAGTCGCCGCAGCACTTCGATGCGCTGCGGCTTGAGCAGGGCCTCGGCCTGCTCGATCTGATCGAGGTAGACGACATCTCTCATGGCAAAAATGAGTCTTTATGTAAAAGAAGTTTTTGTCAATAGTGCCGGTGCACCTCCCGGGGGCGCCGGTAGGGTCCACCCGTGTCACGCAGGCCGGCTCCGCTTCCGCAGCGCCACGGGCTCGACCCGGCGCGGCTGAAGCTGCCCGCCGAGGGGCCGTGGACCACGATTCGCGACCACCTCGCCGAGCGCCTCAGCCGCCTGCCCGCGGGACGGCTCGACGAGATGCTCACCGAGGGGCGGATCGCCGGCGAGGACGGCCCGGTCACCGCCGACACTCCGTTCCAGCCCGGTGGGTTCGTGTGGTTCCACCGCGACCTGCCCGACGAGGTGCCGGTGCCGTTCCCGATCGGCGTCGTGCACCGCGACGAGCACCTCGTCGTGGCCGACAAGCCGCACTTCCTGGCCACGATTCCGCGGGGACAGCACGTGCTGGAGACCGCACTCGTCCGGCTGCGGCGCGACCTCGGGCTACCGGAGCTGAGCCCGGCGCACCGGCTGGACCGCGCCACGGCCGGGCTGCTCCTGTTCGTCACGCGGCGCGAGTACCGCGGCCGGTACCAGACCCTGTTCCGGGACCGTCGCGTCAGCAAGGAGTACGAGGCGGTCGCGCGCCACGACCCTCACCTGGACCTCCCCGTCACGGTGCGGAGCCGGATCGTCAAGGACCGCGGGAGCCTCACCGCGCGCGAAGCCGACGGGCCGGTCAACGCCGAGACCCGCGTCGAACTGCTCGAGCACGCGGACGGCCGCGGCCGCTACCGGCTGGTGCCCGCGACCGGGCGCACGCACCAGCTCCGGGTGCACATGAACCACCTCGGGATCCCGATCCTGGGCGACCGCTTCTACCCCACCGTCGTCGACGCCCCACTCGACGACTTCCGCCGCCCTCTGCAACTGCTGGCCAAGACACTCGAGTTCACCGACCCCATCACGGGCGAGCGGCGCCACTTCGAAAGCAAGCTGACGCTGGGCGCGTGGGAGTCCTATGCGGACTGGAGCGGCGACGGCGAGACGGGCAGCGCGGCGCGTCCGGGGTGATGCGGTTCTATCAGCCCAGCAAACGGAGCCGGCGCTCAACGCGCTACGGGCGGGCGAGGCGTATCTGGCGATCACCTACCACTACTCGTTCCGCAGCCAGACCCTGCCCGACGGTCTGGAGTCGGAGTTCCTGGCGGCCGATCCGCTGGTCCTGCTGGCGCCACCGCCCGCGCACGCCGGGGTCGAGCGGGACGGCCTGCGCGCGCTGGCCGACGCCGACTGGATAGCGGCCGCGGAGGGCGCCCCGTCGATCGACTCGCTGCTGCACAACTGCCGGGCCGCCGGCTTCGCACCCCAGATCGCCCACCGGATCGACAACTTCGGTGACATGGCGCGCCTGGTCGAGGCCGGCGCGGGGGTCACCATCGTGCCGCGGCTGGCCGTGCCGCGCGAACTGTCCCACCTGGTCGCCGGTTCGGTGGCCCACGGAACGCGGCAGATCTCGGTCAGCCGCCGCCGCGGCACGGCCGGCCACCCCGCCGTGGCCACCGTCGTGCACGCGTTGAAAGCCGTGATCCGCGACCGAGCGGCCGCTCCCCTGCCTTGAAGGCATGTGCGCGGCGACCCAAAAGGCTGGCGAGCCGGAGGCGTGCTGCCGGCTCAGGAGACGCGGCGCGAGATCGCGAGCGCCGCGCGCTGGAGTTCCACACCGAGCTCGGGGACACGGTCTTCGGGGATGTCGGCGAAGGTTCCGGTCACCTGGACCGCGGCGGTGGCGCCCGCCGGGTCGGGTACGGCGGCGGCGACCGACGCCATCCCGGGTTCGCGCTCACCGCGAGCCTGGGAGTATCCGCGGTCCCGGATGGTCTTCATCTCGGCCAGGAAGTCGTCGCGGTCGAGGGGGCCGCGGCCCGGGTCCCCGAGCTGCTCGAGGAACTCGGTCAGCTCGGTGTCGTCCAACTGCGCGGTGAGGGCCTTCCCCGCGCCGAGGTGCAGGGGCAGCCGTTCCCCGATGGGCAGTTCGTAGCGCAGCGGGCTGGCGCCGTCGACGCGGGCGAGCACCACGCGGGACCAGCCGATCCGCTTGAACAGGGACGCCGTCAGGCCGGTCGCGGCGGCGAGGTCGTGCAGGATCGGGCGGGCGGCGGTCAGCAGCGGACTCGTCGTGAGGTAGGCGTGAGCTCCGAAGATCAGGGCGACCCCGGGCCGGTAACCGTTCGCATCCCGTTCGACGCGGCCGCGCGCCTCGAGCACCCCGAGAATGCGCTGGGTGGTGGCGACCGGCAGCCCGGCCCGCCGGGCGATCTCGGTCAGCCGCAGGGCGTGCTGGCTGGAGTCGATGACCTCGAGGATGTCGATGGCCCGCTCGAGCGAGCGCATGCTCGTCGCGGGCTTGTCCGGCTCGGCCATGAGCCACATCTTCCCACACAGTGAGCACAGTCACCGGAGTGCGGTGGCGTTGGGTGGCGAGCCGACCCCTCCGACGAGGTGCAGGGGCTTGACGGTGACGAGCGCGTCCCACCTCCCGTGGACCCGGCTGTCGGCCACCAGGTCGGTGAGGTTCCACAGCTCCCCGAGGGGCACGCCGAGCTTGGCGATGAGCTCCTGGTGCATCATGCCCGCGTCCTCGGGCGCGCCGGCCAGGTAGGTGTCGGCGGCGACCGGCAGGACTTCGACGGCGAAGGTGTCGGTGGCGAACAACGCGACCTGGTGGTCCCACAGCCACTCCGGCAGGTCGTGGGTCTGCCGGAAGCCGGTGGCGCGGCGGGCCTCGCGGACTTCGGCACGCAGGGCGGGCCCGGCGTCGAGGAACCACCGCGCCCACCCGGTGTGGACCAGCACGAGGTCCCCCGGACGCACGCGTTCGCCCTGGGCCCGCAGCGCGCGGTCGAGGACGTCCACGTCCAGCGCGGGACCACGCCGGTGGTCCAGCGGCGCACCCTCCGCGGCGAGAAGCCCGGCGACGTCGATGAGCAGGCCACGTCCGACGATCGGCTTCTCGGCCCAGCGCTGAACACCGAGCGCCGGCCGCCCCGCCCGGATTTCGTCATCGGGCACCCCGTTGTAGAAGCCGTACCCGGACGCGCGCCGGTGCCGCAGGCCGTCGACCTGCGATGTGGCCTGCAAGTAGAACTCGCGCAGCACGTCATCGCGAGCCTCGGCGTGCGCGGACAGCAGCTCGTGGCGCGGCGCTTTCCGCGCACGCGCCATCGGCGGGTCGAACGCGTCGAGGGCGTGGTCGAGGCTGAAGGCCGCACCGCGGCTGACGCAGGCGAGCGCGTCGAGCACCTGCGCGGGACCGGCGAAGTTGGCCATCCCGCGTTCGGGATCGTGCTCGAAGACGCCCCAGCTGGAGCCGGGCGGGACGTGCCCACGCAGCTGCGCGTACGTGGGCACGTCGATGCGGTTGTCAGTCACGGTCGGGGTCCTGCTTGCGGTAGGAGAGGGCGAAGGACAGCAACCCGGCGACGGAGGCGCCCCCGAACGCGTAGGGAGCGACGGCCGCGGCCCAGTGGCGGGCGGCGGTGGCTTCGCCTGCGGCGAGGGTGGCGATCTGCCCGACGACGATCGCCAGTCCGGCGAGGAGGAAGAACACGACGGTGAGGGCGAAGAGGAAGGTGGCGATCCGGACTGTCCGGTTCGGACGGGAGGTGATCTGGTTCATCGTTGAACTCATGGGTCTGTTCCTTCGGTTTCGGCGTCAGACGGGGAGCACACCGACGGCGATGCCGACGCCGAGGGCGAGGATGGGCAGGCAGTAGTACTTGAGCAGGGGCAGGAAGGTCTTGACCGGGTCGACCCTGGCGATGCCGGCCGCGACGTAGATCGGCGCGCCGGAGGGCGGAGAGGCTCCCTCGGTCGAGGCGAAGATCAGGACCGCGGCGGCGGCGATCGGCGCGGGAACGCCGGCGCCGACCAGAGCGGCCACCGCGACGGGCCCCACCGCGGCCATGGTCGCGCTCGCGGTGAGCGGGATCGCGATGGCCACGATGATCACGCCGATCGCGATCGCCATGATCCACGCGGGCGCGTCGAGCCCGGCCAGCACGGTCTCCAGCTGTCCGGCGAGGCCGAGGTCGGCCAGGACGTTGGACGCGGAGAACGCGGCGACGATGGTGATGCCGATGACGCCGAACGACGGCGCCGCCTTGCCGATGACCGACCACCACCCGGAGGCGGTGCGGGGCAGGTGCTTGCGGCCGAGGAACAGCACCAGCGCGATCATCAGCACCGGGATCCAGGTGATCAGGCTGATCACGTCCGGCATCGAGTAGGGCTGCGCGGGCAGTTTGGTGCCGTCGGCGAGCGCGACGGGCTTCTTCAGGGCCTCGCCGACGCCGGAGTACGTGCCCAGCGCTTCGGCGACCGGGCCGCGGGTGAGCAACAGCGGGACGAGGATCGGCAGGAACAGCAGCAACGAGGTCCAGCCGGAACGCAGGCTGCGGCCGAACGGGATCCGGTCGCTCTCGGCGATCGGTTCGATGCCGTTGCGCCGGATCAGGAACCACGACAGCACGATCCGGTAGCCCAGGCACCACAGCCCGGCGATGGCGAGGGGTTTGACGATCTCGTCGGCCTGCATGATCCCCTGCGCGGCGAGCCCGCCGACGAGGATGAACATGGTGGCCGAGAACGGGAACGTCACGCCCATCCCGGCGCCACCGGCGACCACGGTGGCGGCCAGTTCGGGCTTGACGCCGGACCGTTTCATCCACGGCACGGTGACCGAGCCGACCGCCGCCGTGACCGCGGCGCCGACGTGGGCGATCGCGCCGAAGATGCCGCCGGCGACGGTGGCCGTGTAGACCGGGCCGCCACGCAGCCGGCCCAGGACGGAGTTGAGCAGGTCGATCAGCTTGTCCAGCACCGGGGTCTTGGCGAGCAGGTAGGACATGAACACGAAGGCCAGCCCGGCGAAGGTGACCTCCTCCTGCATCGAGTCGACCACGGCGTGCTGGATGGCCGACCACGCGGATCCGCCGTCCTCGGTGCCGCCGAACACCGCGAAGCCGCACACGGCCACGAACCCGAGGATCATCGCCTCACCGATGTTGCGCTTGAACACCGCGTTCCACACGATGATGACCGCGACGAACGCGAGCAGAGCCCACACCCCGGTCATCACGCCGTCCCGGCGAGGATCGCGGCGCGGCGCTGCGCCTCGTCGGCTTCCACGGCGCGGCCCCCGAGCAGGCTGGCCGCGGCCTCGGCCGCCGGGATCACGATGACACCGTCGTCGTCGCCGACGACCACGTCGCCGGGCCGCACGACCACCCCGCCGACCGCGACCGGCACGTCCACCTGGCCAGGGCCGTTCTTGTACGGCCCGGCCGGGCAGGCACCGCGGGCCCACGCCGGGAAGCCGATCTTCTCCAGTTCGCTCACGTCGCGCAGCACCCCGTCGGCCACGATGCCCCGGACCCCGCGGCGCTTGGCGCGCTCGGCCATCAGCTCGCCCAGCAGCGCCCGGCTGGTGTCGCCGCCACCGTTGACGACCAGCACGTCACCCGGCCGTGAACAGGCGATCGCCCGGTGCAGGGCCAAGTTGTCGCCGTGGGGCACCCACACCGTGCGGGCGCGGCCGACTACGCGGGCGCCCTTCCACAGCGCGTGTATTCCGCCGTCGAGCATGCCCATACGATCGCGCGCGTCGCCGATGTTGGCGACGGCGAGTCCCTCGAACTCCGGCCACAGGTCCTCGGCGGGCGCGAGCGCGGCGTCCGCGCGGCCACGGTGCACCTCCGCGGTGGCCCGGGTCATCACCGGCAGCACCCCGAGTGAATCGAGCAGTGCCGCGGCAGCGTCGGCTTCACCAGCGCGCCGGGCGGCGTGTTTGAGCGTGCCGTCGTGCAGCCGGTTCACCGCCGCGTCTCCGCCGGACAGTTCGCGGGCCATCTGCTCACGCACCCAGTCCTCCGCGCCCGCCGCGCGACCCGCCAGGACCGACTCCACGATCAGCGCGCCCAGGCCCTTCATGAAGGTGCTGCGCAGCAACTTCCGGCCGGACGCCGCGCCGGGTGCTCCCCCGATGTCGTCCACGCGCGCACCCAGCTGCTCGAAGGTCGTGGCGGCCCGGGCGGAGGCGTGACCGCTGATGATCACCGGGGTGGCGGCGCCGTGGGCGGGCACCGACCCGATCACCGCCACGTCGGCGAACCGGCTCTCGCCCACCGTATTCGCGATCGTGCGCTTGACCTCGGGCGCGGCCGCGTTCATGTCCACGTACACGGCCGCGGGCGGCAGGAACCGCGCGACCGACTCCGCGGCTTCGACCGCGGCGCGCCCGCCGACCAGGCTCAGCACCACGTCCGCGTCACGGACCGCCGCCTCCGGAGTGTCCGCGCGTTGCACGCCCGCCGGCGTCGCGTTGTCGGCGGGGTCGTACCCCACCACGTTCCAGCCGCGCGCGACAAGGCCGGCCGCGTAGAGCGTCCCGGCCTCGCCGAGCCCCAGCACCGACATCCGCATTCTGCCTCCTTGCAGATTTCCACACAGTGGTAAGTCCTACCGTTATGCGGATAGTATTGCCACAAGATGAGAGGAGAGTCAACGGTGAGCTGCGCCGGTCCGCCACGCCGATCACACGGGCGCACAGCGGCGCGCCGCACGGTGGTGCCGTCGGCGGCGTGCTCGAGTGCCCCGGACCTTGCCCATAGCCGGCACGTCACATCGGGGCTCGGCGCGCACGACCACTGTCCGATGTGGACCCGCGCCGTCCACTTGGCCGGGATGCTGCTGGTCGTCTTGCGGTGTCAGGACCAGCCGATCCGGACAGTTCCCCGGCGTCGCGTAGAAGCCGGCCGGGTCCGCCACCGCACCGCCATGCAGCGCCCGTCCGGAGCGGGTCACAATGGAGCACATGAAGAGGGGGCTTCGCCGCTGCATGCTGGCCTTGCTGGGCGTCTTGACGCTGGCAATCCCGTCGGCCGCGGAGATGACGAGGCCTGCGGCGCCACAGGTTGCCGGGCCGCCGCCGGTGGTGCCGGGCTGCGAACAGGGTTGCGAGACGATGTTCTCCGCCGCGCTGCCCGACGGGCACCGGCTCGACGGGCTGCACGGAGTCGGCGGCAACGTGCTGGCGTACTGGGACGGCGCGAGCCTGGTCGACACGACACAGGTCCGTGGCAGCGACGGGCAACCCTACGAGCGGGTGACGGCCGGGCTCTGCGGCGCGGGGCGGTGTGCCGTCGCGTTCGAGTTCGGCGCGCACTCCGCGGCCGTCGCGGCGCTGCGGCTCGACACGAAGATCACGGTGGACACCGCGGTGGAAGGCGTGGCGGCCGACGTGCGGGACCTCAACGCCGACGGTGTGCCGGACGCCGCGGTGCGGCAGAGCACGTACGAGCCCAGCTTCGCGCTCGCCCCGCTGTACTGGATGACGTATGTGCAGCAGGACGACCACCTGGTGCCCACCGGCTGCACGACGCCGGTGCAGGCCTACGAGGAGGCCCCGATCACCGTGGCGACCGGGGCTTGCCCGACGAACGTCTAGAACGCCAGGACGCTTTGTCGGCGCGTAGCCGTCGAGGACGGTTGGCGGGGGTCGAGCCGGCTCAGCCCCTTGACGCGTCGACTACCGGCTGATCCCTTCGGCCAGGGAGGTCGCCCGGGCGAGACGGTGATCGGTGGTGAGAACCCGCGCGTGCAGGCGCGCGGCGAGCTCGACGTAGAGCGCATCAGCGAGACGGAGATCCGCCCGGCGCGCCCAGGCGCCGGCGGCGAGTTCGACGACCGGATGCCGCGTGACGGGGATCGTGGCCAACGCGTTCAGCGCCACGTCGACCTCGGAAGCAGGCAGCTCGCCGGCACGCTCCAGCCGCCCTAACGCGGAGAGGACCTCAACGTCCAGATGCGCCGGCGCGTGCAGGACGGTACCGGCGAGCCGGTTCTTCGCGGCGGCCGCGTAGTCGGTGCCTGCCAGCAAGTCCACGAGCACCGACGCGTCCAGGACCGCGATCTCCGCCGGCGCGTCACTCATCCTCGGCACCGGCCAGCTCCGCGCGAGCGCCATCCAAAGCCTCGACAGCAGCCTCGTGCGAGACTGTCCGCCGCGGCGATGGGAGGGCGTCCAGCCAGGCGTCCATGGCGCGGCGTTGCAGCTCGTCCGCGATCGCCGCCTGCACCAGCGCGGATACGTTCAGGTCCGCAGCCTTGGCGCGTGCGGCCAGCTCATCGGGCACGTAGACGTTCAACCTCGCCATACACACACTATACACACACGCCAGGGGTCGCTCATGATCATCGGCGATTTCGCAACCGGGGCGCGGGATCAGGGACACGCCTGCTGGGCGGCCAGAACGCCGCGACGCGGGAAGCGGGGCAAGTTCGATCAGGACGAGACGGTGTGCGTCGACGAGGGGTACACCCTCACCGGGGGCGGCTGGGAATGCGCCGAAAACGCCCCGAACAGCAGCAGGTACGTGCCGATCTATTCGCGCGGCGTCTGCAAGAACAAACCGACCGAGGACTGGGGCGGCTGGGTGGTCCGGGTCCTGCCGCCGCGTGGCGAGAAGGGAGAGGAGGACGAGCACATGTGGGTGTACGCCTGCGGAATCCGCATCAAGCCGGACTGATCATCCAGGCCTGTGCGCCGCACCGAGGCGGGTGCGCGGCGCACGGGGCGGTCGACCAGGTTCCGCGAACCGCAGTCAGGTTTCGAAGCGGAAGTCGGCGGGACCACGCGGCGGAGCGAGGTCAGGCCGGGTCCATCGGGCCAACCGCTCCGCGGCCTCCGCATACTGGACCGCACCCGTGGAAACCCCGATGACGAGGTCGTACGCCTCGTCCTCGGGCGCATCGAGATCGAGACCGTTCAGACCGTAGAACACGAAGACGGCCATCCAGCCAAGCCGCTTGTTGCCATCGATCAGCGGATGGTGGCGCACGATCGACTCGAGCAGGACCGCAGCCTTCTCATGGAGGCCGGGGTAGGCGTCCTGCCCCATCACCGACACCTTCGGGCGGTGCGCCGCGGAGTCCAGCAGGCCCGCATCCCGCACCTTCGGCACTCCCAGATCCGATGCGAGAGCGAGCAGGTCCTCCAGATCGAGGTAGTCGATCCTCACTGGGCCAGCCGGTCGAGCAGCGAGGCGTACCGGCTTCGTCCCTCCTCGGACAGGGCGCGCACGCGATCATCCCGAACGCGGCGCGCCGCGGCTTCACCAATAGCACGCACCACTGCCTCGTGCTTGCTCACGCCTTGAGCCTCCGCGAGCATCGCGAGCGCGCGCTCCTGCTCCTCCGTCAAGCGCAGTGTCATCGCCATGCTGTCCATGATACCAGTCTGGTATCAAGATCGTTTGCTGTCAGGCGCCGAAGTGGACGTGGGCTGCCCAGAGGGATGGGAGGTTCGGGTAGCGGTCCCGCAGGGCGCGGATCGTCCGGTGCACCGCCGCGGCTGCGGTATCGGCTCCGGACGACAACAAATCCGTGTAGATCTGCTGCGTCAGCGACGGCGCGACGGCGTCGTCGACCCGCCACAGTGTGCCCACCACCTGCGCGAACCCGGCGATCTGGAACGCCGCCGCCGGGTGGATCGCCTCGTCGGACAGGGTTTCCGTCGTGCGGGCCGTGTCACAGGCCGACAGGTAGGCGAACCGGGCGCCGGGCAGGCGCAGGCGGGACACGTCGACCACCCGCAACGCCTGATCGTGCAGCACCAGGTGGCTGTCCGACGGGTTGGCCGGGTCGCTGTGGCCGTGGCAGGCGAAGTGCACCCAGCCGGCGCTCGGCAGCGCGTCCAGCACAGCTTCCCGGGTGGCGCCGGGGCCGGTCAGCACCGTGGCGCCGGCCATGCGGGCGAGGAAATCCGCTTCGGCCTGGGCGCCGGGCAGGTCGGGACCGTCCGGTGTGGACGGCATCGCCACCACCAGCAGCCGGTCGCCGCTCCCCTGCCGCTGCGTCCGCGCGTGGGCCAGCGCCCGGACCGTCGGCGTCACCGACGAGATCACCCGGTCCACCACCGTGGGGCCGCCGTCGCGGTGATGACCGGCGGCGTGCAGCGGCAGCAGGCTGAGCACCCCGACCGGCGCCCACCAGATCCGCGACGCCGCCCCGAGCGAGTCCAGCACGGGGCCCGCCACGGTGTCCCACAACCATTCCAGCGTCTCGTGGATCGTGCGTTCGGCGGACAGCCGCTGGTCCGGCTCCGCGGCGAGCGCGGCACGGAACTCCCGCACCCGTTGCCCCAGCGCCTCTGAGCTCAAGTCGGGCAGCGGCCGGACCTGCACGCCGTCCGGGGTGAGGATCACCGCGTCGCACCGGTAGCCGCTCACGTTGACGTAGACGACCGGGCCCTCGTGCGCCTGCGCCGTCAGGTCGGCGAGCGACGGCGGCCGGAGGAACCGGTCCAGCCCGGGCAGTTCCCGGATCCGCGCGGCCAGCTCCTCCAGTTCCCCGGCGAGCGCGAGGCGATCCCGGCTGGTGTCGGTTTCGAACTCCGCGCCGAGCGCCTCGAACTCCGCCGCCAGCTCGGGCGCCCGCTCGCGCAGCTCGGTCAGGTCGCCGCGGCTGTCGAGCGCTTGGGCCGCCAGCACACAGCGGCCGGATTCCAGCATGATCACCGCGCCCTCCGGATCGCCCGCGTCGAGCGCGCAGGCGGCCGCGTCCGCGGCGAGCCCGGCGAAACGGCCCAGCCAGTACTGCGCGTCGCCCCGGTCCAGGCGGCGGCCGGCGAGCTGGGGCAGCAGCCCGACCGCGACGGCGTAGCCCTCGGCCGCGGAGGCGGGCAGCCCGCCCTCGGCGGCCAGCTCGCCCCACCGGTCGGCGGCCCCCACCCGTCCGACCGTCGGCGATCCGGCGGACAGCGCGGCCTCCCGGTACACGTCGAGCGCCTCGGCGAGCGCGTCGCGGTCGCCGAACCGGCGGAACCGCAGCCGCAGCGCGTCCGCGAGCGTGGTCAACGTGGTCGCCCGCGAGAACGACCCGCTCCCCCGCGCCCGTACGGCTTCGCGGGCGAGCGCGACGGCCTCGTCGAGGATCGCCGGGTCCTCCTCGCCCGCGCCGGGGCGGGCGAACCAGTCGTGCAGGGCAGCGGCGAGGCCGGACACGTAACCGGCGCGCTCCGGGCTGCCGTCGGCGGCCGCGGCCACCGACGCACGACCGGGGGGCATCTCGGAGCGCAAGGGGGTCTGGTAAGATAGGAATAGAGTCGGGTATGGAAAGAGTGTTAAAGGTTGTTTGGATA
>NZ_JBEXTZ010000081.1:0-40552 GCF_040614195.1 Amycolatopsis sp. NPDC006125 | reverse complement strand
AGCCCCTTCCGAACCCGATCTTGAATTGTTCGGTTGCCGAGACACCGCGTCAAGGCGGGAAAGCGTGCCTTGACCCGGTGGCTCGGCAACCGATTTGGCTGGGGATCGGGTTGCGGGAGGGGAGTGGTTCGGGGGTTTCGGGCTTGCGTTGCCGGCCTGCGGTTTCGGGCGTGGGGGCCGGTCGGCGTTCGTTGCCGGGGCGCCGGTTCAGGCGTGGGGCCGGCTCTCAGTCCTTGCCGCTGCCGCCGCTCGGGGTGGCCTGCAGCGAGATCAGCACGACCCGGTCGTCGCTGGAAATCGGCTGGCCGCCGTCCTTGTTGACGGTGCCCACGAGCGCGAACTGGCTGTCGATCTGGTCCAGCCCGCCGTAGCGGCCGTACGCGGTGCCGTTCTTGCCGTCCATCAGCGTCTTCGGCTTGCCGCCCACCGAACCGTCCAGCGTGATGGGCAGTTCCTGCAGGTTGGCGCCCACCGAGGTGGCGATGACGACCGCCGAGCCGCTGTCCGCGCAGCCCGCCAGCGCCGGCTTCTCCGGCCACGTCCACGTCGGCACCGCGAGCGACGCGCCCGGCGTGATCGCGTACAGCGCGTCCGCCGACGAGCCCCGGTCCGTGATCCACATCCGGGAACCGTCCGTCGCCTTGCAGAGGCCGCCGGGGGAGTGCACCCCGCTCGCGTACACCCGCGAGCCGGGCGTCGGGTTGCCCTGCGCCGCGTTGCCCGCCGTGTCGATGCGCAGGACCTTCCCGGCCAGGGAGTTCGGGTCCGCCGCCGCCGACGGGTTGCCCGCGTCGCCCGTCGCGACCAGCAGCGCGCCCCTGCCGTCGGTCATGATCGCGCCCCGGTTGCCCGTCGCGCCCTTCGGGATGCCCGTCAGCAGCGCCTTCGGCTGCTGGCCACGCGTGAAGCGGACCACCCGGTTGTCGGTGGCCGTCGTGACGTAGGCGAACACCAGCTGGTCCTCGGCGAACGTCGGGGACAGCGCCAGCCCGGTCAGGCCGCCGTCACCGGTCGCCTGCACGTCCAGGCGGATGACCTCGGCCGGCGTGTGACCGCTCGACACCTGCAGCACGCGGCCCGTCTTGCGCTCCGCGGCCAGCGCGCTCGGCGCGGCGCCGGTGTCCGGCAACGCGGCGAGCGCGGACACGGTGTCCAGGCACGTCGCGATCACCGACTGGTCGTAGTCGGTGCAGCCCTGCGGCGGCGGGATCGATGTCTGCGGCGAGTTGGGCCGCGACTCGTCGTCACCGCCGTCCACCTCGGGCAGTTCCGGCTGCGGCCCGGCCGGGGCGGTCAGCTCCGGGGCAGGCTCGAACGTCTGGTTCGCGGCCCGGTCGTCGAACTGCGCGCAGCCGGTCAGCAGCAGCCCGCAGGCCGCCACCAGCCACCACGGCGCCTTCCCGTTCCCGACACGCACGCTCCCAGCCTAGGTGCCGGTGGGTGAACGACGGGTAAGTACCGTGGCGATCATGCCCGTCACGGTTCTGGTCCCCGACGAAGACGGCCTGCACGTGCTCGGCGAGCTGCCCGGGGTGCGGCCCGTCCGCTACAGCTGGCGCGAGCCGCTGCCGCCCGAGGCCGCCGACGCCGAGGTCCTCGTCCCCGGCGCGCACCGGCCCGAGGAACGCGACGCGGTGCTCGGCGCGCTGCCGAACCTGAAGCTCATCCAGCTGCTGTCGGCGGGCGCGGAGAACTGGATCGGGACCGTGCCGGACGGTGTGCTGCTGTCCACCTGCCGCGGCGCGCACGGCGGCAGCACGGCCGAATGGGTCGTCGCCGTGCTGCTGTCGATCTACCGCGAGCTGCCCGGGTTCGCCGCCGACCAGGCCGCGCACCGCTGGAACCTGCACGCCACCGACACGCTGCAGGACAAGCGAGTGCTCGTCGTCGGGGCCGGTGACCTGGGGCGGCAGCTCAAGCGCCGCCTGGTGGCGTTCGACGCGCGGGTCACGATGGTTGGCGTCAGCGCGCGTGAGGGCGTGCACCCGGTGGACGAGCTGCCCGCGCTGCTGGGCGTGCACGACGTCGTCGCGCTGATGGTGCCGCTGACCTCGCGCACCCGGGGGATGGTGGACGCGAAGTTCCTCGCCGCGATGCCCGACGGCGCGATCCTCGTCAACGCCGCGCGCGGACCGGTGGTCGACACGGACGCGCTGGTGGCCGAGCTGACCGCGGGCCGCCTGCGGGCCGCGCTGGACGTCACCGACCCCGAGCCGCTGCCCGCGGACCATCCACTGTGGACCGCGCCGAACGTGCTGCTGACGCCGCACGTGGCCGGCTCGGTGACGGGCAGCAAGCGGCGCTCGTACGCGGTGGTCGCCGCGGAGATCGCCCGCTACGCCGGCGGGGAGCTGCCGCAGAACCTCGTGCACGGGGAGTACTAGGGATGATCCTCCGCCACGTGACGATCGACTGCGCCGAGCCCTACGAGCTGGCCCGGTTCTGGAGCGAGGTGACCGGCTGGCCGGTCTCCGGCGAGGATTCGCCCGGCGACCCCGAGGTGCTGGTCGAGGCGCCCGCGCCGCTGCCGGGCCTGCTGTTCATCCGGGTTCCCGAGGACAAGACGGTGAAGAACCGCGTCCACTTCGACTGGATGCCGGACGAACGGTCCCGCGACGCGGAGGTCGAGCGCCTTCTCGGGCTCGGCGCGCGGGTGCACGAGGACCACCGGACACCCGACGGGCTCGGCTGGGTCACGCTGCTCGATCCCGAAGGCAACGAGTTCTGCATCGAGCGCAGCGCGGGCGAGCGCGAAACCACCTGACAAACCCCGGGGTGTGTCAGGCGCCGTGTCAGCGCGGAGGCGGTGCGGTGTCAGGCCGGCGGGCGAACGTAATCGCATCGACCACGTTGCACCGATACCGAAGTAACACACAATGCAGAACGTCGACGCCCCCGCCGTCCAGGTCGCCGAGCCGGACCGGCCCGAGCGGCGGCAGGCTGTCCAGGCCCTCGTCGACGCCGGGTTCGCCGCCGCCGAGATGTGCGTCCGCGACGACCGCGGCCGCTGGACCGGTCGTGCGGATGCTGTTGCAGCACACCAGCGGCCTCTACAACTACACCGGCGAGCTCGACGCCGACGGCACGTTCGTCATGGGGCTCCCGTCGCAGGGCAAGGCTCTGACCGGCGCCCGGCTCGAACCGCGGCGGCCGCGACAGCGCGAACGCCGTCACCGGCAACACCTACGCCGAGGAGGCCCAGCGGCGCATCCTCGGGCCGCTCGGGCTCGCGGACACCGTGGTGTCGGCGACCTCGCCGGACCTGCCTGGACCGCACGCGCACGGCTACTACCGCTGCGAGGACGGCACCCTCGTCGACGTCAGCCGCCAGAACCCCACCCTGCTGGCCGGCGCCGGTGACCTGATCTCGACCGCGGAGGACCTGAACACCTTCATCTCCGCGTTGCTCGGCGGCCGGCTCCTGCCCGCCCCGCTGCTGGCCGAGATGCTCACCCCGCACGGCGAGCTCAACCTCGGACTCGGCCTGTGGGTGCAGGACCTCGGCCCGGCGGGCACGATCGTGCACCACAACGGCGGCGCCCCGGGCGGCTACGGCGCCCTGATGATCAGCACGCCGGACGGCAGCCGCACCCTGACGGCGACGCTGACCACCGGCGAGGCCGACCCGGCAGAGGTGTTCCCCGCGGCGCTGGGCGCGCTCATCATGTCGGTGTTCGGCAGCTGAACACCGGAACCTGTCGCGCATCCGACACGGATGGCCTAACCTGCGCGGGTGACCAGCCCTCAGGACGAGTCGAAGACCCAGAACCTGTTCACGGAATCCGGGTACTACCAGCCCACCGAGAGCAGCAGCACCAGCATGCTCTCCGACGTCGAGGACCGGCCGTCGCCGCCGGTGAACCGCTACCACGGCGGGATCGACTTCGGTCTGCTCGCGCTGCGGCTGGCGCTCGGGGCGATCCTCGGCGCGCACGGGTTGCAGAAGGTGTTCGGGCTGTTCGGCGGCCCCGGCATCGACGGCACGGCGCGGATGCTGGAGTCGATGGGCTACACGGCCCAGCCGACGCTGCTCGCGTGGATCACCGGGTTGAGCGAACTGATCGGCGCGGTGCTCGTGGTGCTGGGCCTGTTCACCCAGATCGGCGCCGCGGCGATCCTCGGCGTCACCGTGAACATGGTCTACGTCCAGTGGCGCGGCGGGTTCTTCGAGCCGAACGGGTTCGAGTTCGAGCTGCTGCTGGCGACCGCGGCGTTCGCGCTGCTGTTCACCGGCTCCGGGCGGATCGCGCTGGACGTCAACACCCCGTGGCGGCGCCGCCCGGTGCCGTTCGGGTTGTTCTTCCTGCTGATCGCCGCCGCGGCGGCCGTCGTGGTCATCGTGCTGGCGCGCTGAACAACGAAAAAGGGCCCCGGCTGTGCGCAGCCGGGGCCCTTTTCTCGTCAGGCCTACTTGTTCGGGTCGCGCACGGCGCCCGTGTCGGCGGAGGTGGCCATCCGCGCGTAGGCGCGCAGGGCCGCGGTCACCGGCCGCTGGCGGTCCACCGGCTGCCACGGCCGCTCCGAGGCCTCCATCTTCGCCCGGCGCTCGGCCAGCACGTCGGCGTCCACCAGCAGCTCGAGCTTCCGCTCGTGCACGTCGATCAGGATCTGGTCGCCGTCCTGGACCAGGCCGATCGTGCCGCCCGACGCGGCCTCCGGCGAGATGTGCCCGACCGAGATCCCGGACGAGCCGCCGGAGAACCGGCCGTCGGTGATCAACGCGCACTTCTTGCCGAGCCCGGCGCCCTTGAGGAACGCCGTCGGGTGCAGCATCTCCTGCATGCCAGGGCCGCCGGCGGGACCCTCGTAGCGGACCACGAGCACCTCACCCGGCTGGATCTTCTTGCTCAGGATGACCGAGACGGCCTCCTCCTGGCTCTCGACCACGCGCGCCGGGCCCTGGAACCGCCACAGCTCCTCGTCGATGCCCGCGGACTTGATCACCGCGCCGTTCTCGGCCAGGTTGCCGCGCAGCACCGCGAGCCCGCCGTCCTTGGTGTAGGCGTGCTCGATGTCGCGGATGCAGCCGTTCGAGGCGTCCGTGTCGAGCTCGGTCCACCGGTTGGACGTGGAGAACGCCTCCGTGGTGCGGACCCCGCCGGGCGCGGCGTGGAACAGCTCGATCGCTTCCTCGGAAGCCGACCCGCCGCGGATGTCCCACTTGGACAGCCACTCCTCGAGCGAAGAGGAGTGCACGGCAGTGACATCCCGGTTGAGCAGCCCGGCCCGGTTCAGCTCACCGAGGATGGCGGGGATGCCGCCGGCCCGGTGCACGTCCTCCATGTGGTAGTCGGAGTTCGGCGCGACCTTCGACAGGCACGGCACGCGGCGGCCGATCTCGTCGATGTCGGAGATCGTGAAGTCGACCTCGCCCTCCTGCGCCGCGGCCAGGATGTGCAGCACCGTGTTGGTCGAGCCGCCCATCGCCATGTCCAGCGCCATTGCGTTCTCGAACGCCTTGCGGTTGGCGATCGACCGCGGCAGCACGCTGTCGTCGTCCTCGCCGTACCAGCGCTTGCACAGCTCCATCACCGTGCGGCCGGCGTCCTCGAACAGCTTGCGGCGCGCGGCGTGCGTGGCCAGCGTCGAGCCGTTGCCCGGCAGCGACAGGCCCAGCGCCTCGGTCAGGCAGTTCATCGAGTTCGCGGTGAACATGCCCGAGCACGACCCGCACGTCGGGCACGCGGACCGCTCCACAATGGACAGCCCGTCCTCGTCGACGGCGGGGTTGGCCGAGGCGGAGATACTGGTGATCAGGTCGGTCGGCGCGTGCGCGACGCCGTCCACGACGACCGCCTTGCCGGCCTCCATCGGGCCGCCGGAGACGAACACCACCGGGATGTTCAGGCGCATCGCGGCGTTGAGCATGCCCGGGGTGATCTTGTCGCAGTTGGAGATGCAGACCAGCGCGTCGGCCTGGTGCGCGTTGACCATGTACTCGACCGAGTCGGCGATGATCTCGCGCGAGGGCAGCGAGTAGAGCATGCCGCTGTGCCCCATGGCGATGCCGTCGTCCACCGCGATCGTGTGGAACTCGCGCGCCACGCCACCGGCCTCGCGGATCGCCCCGGCCACGATGTCGCCGAGGTCCTTGAGGTGCACGTGCCCGGGCACGAACTGGGTGTAGGAGTTGGCGATCGCGACGATCGGCTTGCCGAAGTCGCCGTCGGTCAGCCCGGTGGCCCGCCAGAGGGACCGGGCGCCCGCGGCGTTGCGGCCATGGGTGGTTGTTCGGGAGCGCAGAGCAGGCATGGCAGCCAGGTTACGCCCGGCGTGATCAGGACTGGCCGGTGTCCTTCCCAACGTCCTCGGCGTCCTCGGCGTCCAGGTCGTCGGTCAGGCCGCTCGGGTCCTTCATGCGGCCCTCGCTGACCAGGGAGATCACCGGCAGGTGGCGGGTGCGGACGGACGGCAGCAGGACCTCGCTGCCGTCCGTCAGCACCGCGCGGACCTTGGCCTTGTCGTTGATCGCCAGCCCCTTGAGCGAGGACCACGGCAGTTCGCGGTGGCCGAACACCGTCCGCACGTCCAGGCCGCGCGCGGAGGCGACCGTGCGGGTGCGCACCACGAAGACGAACAACCCGATCGGGATGACGTACATCAGCCACAGCCCCGGCACGTCGGCGAAGGCGGCGGGGATCATGCAGACCGCCAGGAACACGACGGCGAGCAGGGTGATCAGCGGAACGCGGAAGATCGCCTTCCGGCCCTCTTGCTGGGTTTCGGCCACGCCACCATGGTGCCTCCCGCCCACCGGGACGCCACGGCCGGGTGCGCCCAGTATCCGGGATCACCGTCCCGCAGAGTTGACACTGTTCGACGCGACCCGATAACGTCACCGCCGTGAACCCGCAGATTGGCCTCGTACTTCCCCCGCGCGTCGACGCGTAGGGACCATCGAACCCACTGCGTCGACGCGCGACCCTCGTGCGACCTGGAAAGGTCGGCGGGGGTTTTTTGTTGCCCACCGCCAGCCCCGAACCCCACCACCCGACGAGAAGCCCGACGAGACCCACGAGGCAGAACTGATGACAAGCGCCACGTCGCGATCGGAAACGAAACCCGGAGCGAATCCGGCCGCCGCGTCGCCGGCCCAGCTCGGCAGCCGCCCCAAGCCAGCCCCGCCCGCAGGCACGCCGGTCCGGGTGACCGGCGCGCAGTCGCTGGTGCGCTCGCTCGAGGCGATGGGCGTCGAGGTGGTCTTCGGCATTCCGGGTGGCACCATCCTGCCTGCCTACGACCCGCTCCTGGACTCGACGAAGGTGCGGCACGTCCTCGTCCGCCACGAGCAGGGCGCCGGGCACGCGGCCACCGGGTACGCGCAGGCCACCGGCAAGGTCGGCGTGTGCATGGCGACCTCGGGTCCCGGCGCGACCAACCTGGTCACCCCGCTGGCCGACGCGAACATGGACTCCGTCCCGGTCGTCGCGATCACCGGCCAGCAGACCCGGCCGCTGATCGGCACCGACGCGTTCCAGGAAGCCGACATCTGCGGCATCACGATGCCGATCACCAAGCACAACTTCCTGGTCACCGACCCCATCGACATCCCGCGCGTGATCGCCGAGGCGTTCCACCTCGCCTCCACCGGCCGTCCCGGCCCGGTCCTGGTCGACATCCCCAAGGACGTGCTGCAGGAGACCACCTCGTTCTCCTGGCCGCCGGAGCTGCACCTGCCCGGCTACCGGCCGACGCTGCGCCCGCACGGCAAGCAGGTCCGCGAGGCCGCGCGGCTCATCGCGCAGGCCCGCCGCCCGGTCCTCTACGTCGGCGGCGGCGTGATCAAGGCGCAGGCCCACGCGCAGCTGAAGGAGCTGGCCGAGCTGACCGGCATCCCCGTGGTCACCACGCTGATGGCCCGTGGCGCGTTCCCCGACTCGCACCAGCAGCACCTGGGCATGCCCGGCATGCACGGCTCGGTCGCCGCGGTCGCCGCGATGCAGCGCGCCGACCTGCTGGTCGCGCTCGGCGCCCGGTTCGACGACCGGGTGACCGGTCAGCTGTCGTCGTTCGCGCCGGAGGCCAAGGTCGTCCACGCCGACATCGACCCGGCCGAGATCTCCAAGAACCGCAAGGCCGACGTGCCGATCGTCGGGGACTGCGCGGAGATCATCACCGAGCTGATCGACGCGGTGAAGGCCGAGACCGACCGCATCGGCGAGCCGGACCTGGCCCCGTGGTGGACGCAGATCGACGCGTGGCGCCAGACCTTCCCGGCGGGCTACGAGTGGCCGTCCGACGGCACCCTGTCGCCGCAGTACGTCATCGAGCGCATCGGCCAGATCGTCGGGCCGGACGCCGTCTACACCGCGGGTGTCGGCCAGCACCAGATGTGGGCCGCGCAGTTCATCAAGTACGAGAACCCGCGCACCTGGCTCAACTCCGGCGGCCTCGGCACCATGGGCTACGCGGTGCCCGCCGCGATGGGCGCCAAGTTCGGCGTGCCGGACAAGCAGGTGTGGGCCATCGACGGCGACGGCTGCTTCCAGATGACCAACCAGGAGCTGGCCACCTGCGCCATCGAGGGCGCGCCGATCAAGGTCGCCGTCATCAACAACGGCAACTTGGGCATGGTCCGCCAGTGGCAGAACCTGTTCTACGCCGAGCGGTACTCCAACACCGACCTCGGCACCCACAAGCACCGGATCCCGGACTTCACGCTGCTGGCCGAGGCGCTGGGCTGCGCGGGCCTGCGGTGCGAGACCAAGGACGAGGTCGACGACGTCATCCGCCGCGCGATGGAGATCAACGACCGCCCCGTCGTGATCGACTTCGTGGTCGGCAAGGACGCCCAGGTCTGGCCCATGGTGGCGGCCGGGACCGGCAACGACGAGATCATGGCCGCGCGCGGCATCCGCCCGCTGTTCGAGGACGACGAGGTTTCGCAGTGACCAGGCATACGCTGTCCGTGTTGGTGGAGAATGTCCCCGGGGTGCTCGCCAGAGTCGCCGGGTTGTTCTCCCGCCGCGGTTTCAACATCGAGTCCCTCGCCGTCGGGCCCACGGAAAACCCCGAGGTGTCCCGGATGACGATCGTGGTCGCCGTTGAGGAGCTACCGCTCGAACAGGTGACCAAGCAGCTCAACAAGCTGGTCAACGTCATCAAGATCGTGGAGCTCGAGCCCGCCTCGTCGGTGCAGCGCGAACTGCTGCTCGTCAAGGTGCGGGCCGATGCCACCGTGCGCAGCCAGGTCCTCGAGACCGTCCAGCTGTTCCGTGCGAAGGTGGTCGACGTGTCGCCCGAGGCGCTCACCATCGAGGCCACCGGCACCGGTGACAAGCTCGGTGCCCTTCTGCGCATGCTGGAGCCGTACGGCGTGCGTGAGATCGTGCAGTCCGGCATGGTCGCGGTCGGCCGGGGTCCCCGGTCGATCACCGCCTCCGCGCCCCGTTGAAGTTTTAGAACCGAAAGGAATCAGTTCCCCTCATGTCAGTCGAAATCTTCTACGACGACGACGCCGATCTCAGCATCATCCAGGGTCGCAAGGTCGCCGTGATCGGTTACGGCAGCCAGGGCCACGCGCACGCGCTGAGCCTGCGCGACTCCGGGGTCGATGTGCGCATCGGTCTTCCGGAGGGGTCGAAGTCGCGCGCGAAGGCCGAGGAGGAGGGCCTGCGGGTGCTCACCCCGGCGGAGGCGTCCGCCGAGGCCGACCTGATCATGATCCTCGCGCCGGACACCAAGCAGCGCTTCATCTACAGCGAGGACATCGAGCCGAACCTGAAGGACGGCGACGCCCTGTTCTTCGGCCACGGCTTCAACATCCGCTACGAGCTGATCAAGCCGCCGGCCAATGTGGACGTGGCGATGGTGGCGCCGAAGGGCCCCGGTCACCTGGTCCGCCGCCAGTTCGTCGACGGCAAGGGCGTGCCCGCCCTGATCGCGGTCGAGCAGGACGCCTCCGGCAACGCGCAGGCGCTCGCGCTGTCCTACGCCGCCGCCATCGGTGGCGCCCGCGCCGGTGTCATCAAGACCACCTTCAAGGAGGAGACCGAGACCGACCTGTTCGGTGAGCAGGCCGTCCTCTGCGGTGGCGCCTCCGCGCTGGTGCAGACCGGGTTCGAGGTGCTGACCGAGGCCGGTTACGCGCCCGAGATCGCCTACTTCGAGGTGCTGCACGAGCTGAAGCTCATCGTCGACCTCATGTACGAGGGTGGCATCGCCCGGATGCGCTACTCGATCTCCGACACCGCCGAGTACGGCGACCTCACCCGCGGCCCGCGTGTCATCACGCCCGCGGTGAAGGAGGAGATGAAGAAGATCCTGGGCGAGATCCAGGACGGCACCTTCGCCCGCGAGTGGGTCGGCGAGGACGAGGCAGGCCGCGCCAACTTCCGCAAGCTGCAGGAAGCCGGCGAGCAGCACCCGATCGAGGAGACCGGGAAGAAGCTGCGCGGCCTGATGTCGTGGGTCGACCGGCCGATCACCGAGACCGCCTGAGTTTTCCGGTGAGGAAGGGACCGCTCCGGGGTGCGCCCCCGGGGCGGTCCCTTTTCGTTTCCGGAGTTACCGTGATCACGTGGACGACAAGGTGCGGGTTCGCGAGGAACTGGATCTCACCGGGGCGCGGTGGCAGGCCACGGACGGCGAACTGGAGTTCGCGCAGGTCGAGCACGTCGACGGTCTCGTCTACACGGCGCTGCGCAAGGCGACCGACCCGGACGGGCCGGTCCTGGTCTTCACACCGTCCGAATGGGACGCGTTTGTCGCCGGTGCCCGGGACGGCGAGTTCCACGACCTGGCGGGGCTGACCGCGGACTGAGCGGCCGCCGTCAGAGCAGCAGGCCGGCCAGCCGCCGCCAGCCGGCCAGGGGCAGGCCGGGCTCGTCGGTGATCACCTGCAGGCACACGTGGTCCGCGCCGGCGTCGAGGTGCGCCTTGACCCGGCCGGCGATCTCCTCCTCCCCGATCGCGATGACGGCCTCGACCAGCCGGGTGCTGCCCGCGAGGTCGTCGTCGGTGAAGCCGAGGCGCTTGAGGTTGACGCGGTGGTGCTCGGCCCGTTCGAGGTAGAAGCCCACCTCCGCACGGGCGATGTCCAGGCCCCGGTCGCGGTCGAGCACCACGCCCTGCTCGACCGCCAGGTAGGCGTCCGGCCCGAGGGTCTCCCGCGCTAGCGCGGTGTGCTCCGGCGGCACGAAGTACGGGTGGGCGCCGTCGGTGCGTTCGGCGGCCAGCCGCAGCATGCGCGGGCCGAGCGCGGCGAGCACCCGCCGTGCCGGCGGCACCGGTTCGGGGCTGGTGAACTCCGCCGCGTCCATCTCGTCCAGGTAGGCGCGGATGCTCTCGACCGGGCGCGCGCCGCGCGCGTGCCCGCCGAGGCCCAGCACGAACCGGCCGGGGTAGGCCTCGGCCAGTGCGCGCGCCCCGCCCGCGACGCCGGCCGGGCTGCGCCGGTCGAAGCGGGCGACGCCGGTGGCGACGGTGATGCGCGAGGTCGCGCCCAGCAGCAGGGCGGCCTGGGTGAGCGCCTCGCGCCCCGGGTACTCGCCGAACCACAGGCTGTCGAACCCGAGCTCCTCGATCTCGGCCGCCGCCTCGCGGACCTGGCCGATCGGCGCGGCGTCGAAGGCGAAGGTCCAGATGCCGACGCTCACGCGGCCACCCCCGGCAGCGCCGGGGCGAGACGCGCCAGCTGGTCCACCGCGCCGGGCAGATCCGCCGCGGTGGGGGAGATCAGCACCTGGTCCGCGCCCGCGTCCAGCTGCCGGAAGGCGTCGTGGCCGAATGTCCGCCCTGGCCCCGCGTCGGTGCCGACCCGCGGGATCTGCCCCACTGACGATCGCGCCTTGGCGGGATGCGCATCGAGCTCCCGGCGCGGGCTCAGCAGCTCGTCCTGGCCGTGCAACGCGGTGCGCGGACGGTAGTCCCGCATCCCGCGCAGCGGATCCGCGAACGACTGCCCGAGGCTCGCGGCCTGGAACGGGTGCCCGATCCCCAGCCCGAGCACGAACCGCCCGGGGTGGGCCTCGGCGACGGTGCGCGCCGCCGCCTGCGCGGTCACCGCCGGCCGCGACCACACGTTCGCGATCCCGGTGCCCACGGTGATCCGCCCGGTCGCGCCGAGGAAGACCGCGGAGCGCGCGAACGCGTCCCGCCCGCCGACGGTCTCGCCCATCCACACCGACGCGTAACCGAGCTCGTCGATCCGCGCCGGCTGCTCCCGTTCCACGCCGGCGGTCACCGGGTTCCCGCCGGAGAGCCACACACCCACTGAACTCATCGAAATCCTTTCGGAGGGGTCCTCCGGTTCACTGTACGGAGGCGGCCTCCGTTTTGTCACGCCTAAAGTGGATCGTGATGAGCAGCACCCGTCCCCTCCGCGCCGACGCCCGCCGCAACTACGAGCGCCTCCTGGCGGAGGCCCACACGGCCTTCGCCGAGTTCGGTGTGGACGCCTCGCTGGAAGAGATCGCGCGCCGCGCCGGGGTCGGGATCGGGACGCTCTACCGGCACTTCCCGACCAGGGAGGCGCTGCTGGTGGCCTTGCTCGGCGAGCGGTTCGAGGCGCAGGCCCGCGCCGCCGAAGAACTCCTCGAAGACCGGGACCCGCTGGACGCCCTGCGCACCTTCGCGCGGAGCCTGCTCGACGCCGCCACCACGTTCCGCGGCCTGGCCGACGCCACCGCGGAGGCGCTCAACGACGAGACCTCGGACCTCCACGCCGCCTGCGCCGGGATGCGCGCGGCGGTCGCGCGACTCGTCGCCCGCGCGCAGGAATCCGGTCAGCTGCGCGCGGACCTCAAGCCCGACGAGGTGTTGCTGATGGTGCACGCGGCGGGGTGGGCCGGTGAGCACGCGGGCACCCCGGACCGGCTCCTCGATCTCGTCTTCGCCGGGTTGCGCTCCCGTTAACAGGCCCGGTGAGCAGCGCGACTAGACTCGCGGGCGTCGTTTGAGCCCAGCCGCGTCCACGGGAGCCCCATCGTGACCAACCCCAGCAAGCCGGTCGTCCTCATCGCCGAAAAGCTCGCCCCGTCCACGCTGGCCGTGTTCGGCGACGAGGTCGAGGTCCGGCACGTGGACGGCACCGACCGCCCCGCTCTGCTGGAGGCCGTGAAGTCCGCCGACGCGCTGCTGGTCCGCTCCGCCACCAAGGTGGACGCCGAGGTGCTGGCCGCCACCACGCGCCTGAAGGTCGTCGCCCGCGCCGGTGTCGGCCTGGACAACGTCGAGGTGCCCGCCGCCACCGCGCGCGGTGTGCTCGTGGTGAACGCCCCGACCTCGAACATCGTCTCGGCCGCCGAGCACGCCGTCGCGCTGCTGCTGGCTGTGGCCCGCCGCGTGCCCGCCGCCGACCAGAGCCTGCAGGGCGGCGCCTGGAAGCGCAGCCAGTTCACCGGTGTCGAGCTGAACGGCAAGACCGTCGGTGTCGTCGGATTCGGCAAGATCGGGCAGTTGTTCGCGCAGCGCCTCGCCGCGTTCGACACCAAGATCGTCGCCTACGACCCGTACGTCCCGGCCGCCCGCGCCGCCCAGCTCGGCGTCGAGATGCTCAGCCTCGACGAGCTGCTCGCGCGCGCCGACATGATCTCGATCCACCTGCCGAAGACCCCGGAGACCAAGGGCCTGATCGACGCCGAGGCGCTGAAGAAGACCAAGCCGGGCGTGATCATCGTCAATGCGGCCCGCGGTGGCCTTGTCGACGAGGACGCGCTGGCCGAGGCCATCCGCAACGGCCACGTCGGCGGCGCCGGCATCGACGTGTTCGTCACCGAGCCGACCACCGAGAGCCCGCTGTTCGGGCTGCCCAACGTCGTCGTCACCCCGCACCTGGGCGCCTCGACCGCCGAGGCGCAGGACCGCGCGGGCACCGACGTCGCCCGGTCGGTGCTGCTCGCCCTGCGCGGCGACTTCGTGCCGGACGCGGTGAACGTCGCCAGCGGTGGCGTGGTGGGCGAGGAGGTCCGTCCGTACCTGCCGCTGACCCAGAAGCTGGGCACCGTGCTGGCCGCGCTGAGCCAGAAGGCGCCGTCGGCGGTCACCGTCGAGGTGCGCGGCGAGCTGTCGTCGGAGGACGTCAGCGTGCTGTCGCTGGCCGCCCTGCGGGGCGTGTTCGCCGGCGTGGTCGAGGACCAGGTCACGTTCGTCAACGCGCCGCGCCTCGCCGAGGAGTTCGGCGTGCGAACCGAGATCGTCACCGAGCCGGAGAGCCCGAACTGGCGCAGCCTGGTCACCGTGCGCGCGGTGCACGACGACGGCACCACGCTGTCGGTGTCGGGTTCGATCACCGGCAACAACCAGGTGGAGAAGCTGGTGGAGGTCAACGGCCGCCACTTCGACCTGCGCGCCGAGGGCCACATGCTGCTCCTGGAGTACCCGGACCGCCCGGGCATCATGGGCCGCGTCGGCACCCTGCTGGGTGAGGCCTCGGTCAACATCGAGGCGGCGCAGATCAGCCAGACCACCGACCGGTCGGACGCGGTGATGATCCTGCGCGTCGACCGCGAGGTGGACTCCCACCTGCTGGAGCCGATCGCCGCGACCGTGGGCGCGCGCACCATCCGCGCCGTCACGTTCGCATAACGCGCACTACCTCCCAAAGTCGGATTACTCCGATGCGCTCTAGGCGCATCGCGGGAGCACCGGCTAAGTTCGCACCCTCGCCTTGATCGGAGTGAGGGTGCGAACAAGCATGAGAAACACGACCCGGCGGTCGCTCGCCGCCGTCTTCGCCGCCGCGCTCGCCGCGACCGGTTTCGCGTCGGGCAGCGCGGCGGCCCAGGACGAGCCGCTGGCGGCGGGCAAGCCCGTGGCCAAGGTGTCCGCGGACGGCCTGCAGGGCAAGCTGTCCCCACGGCTGGCCTCGGCCAAGGGCCGGACGACCGCCTTCATCGAGCTGACCCAGCAGCCCGCGGTGGACGCGTTCAACGCCGAGCGCGGCGCGGGCAAGGACCGCGCCAGGCAGGCGGCGAACAACGCGCGCGCCGGCGTCGCCGGGGTGGTGAACTCCGTGCTGGGCCAGCTGCGTTCGCTCGACGCGGGCACCGAGGTGCTCTACTCGACCGCGAACGCCGTGTCCGGTGTCGTGGTGACCGCCGACGCCGCGAAGATCCGCGAGCTGGCCGCCCGCCCGGACGTCGCGTCGATCCGCACCGTCGTGCCGAAGACGCGCAGCAACTCGAGCGCCGCTCAGCTGACCAACACGCTCAACGCGTGGCAGCAGACCGGCCGCCTCGGCGACGGCATCAAGGTCGGGGTCATCGACGACGGCATCGACTACACCCACGCCGACTTCGGCGGCCCCGGCACGAAGGCGGCCTACGACTCGGTCGACCGGGACGCGCCGACGCCGCTGTTCCCCAACGCCAAGGTGGTCGGCGGCACCGACCTGGTCGGCGACGAGTACGACGCCGGCACCGAGGGCGCCGACACCCCCAAGCCGGACCCCAACCCGATCGCCTGCGGCGAGCACGGCACGCACGTCGCCGGCACGGTCGGCGGCTACGGCGTCAACGCCGACGGCAGCACCTTCACCGGCGACTACTCGAAGCTGACCACCGAGTCGCTGAACGCCATGAAGATCGGCCCGGGCATGGCGCCCAAGGCCTCCCTGTACGCGATCAAGGTGTTCGGCTGCGAGGGCTCCACAGACGTCACGTCGCAGGCGCTGGACTGGGCGCTGGACCCCAACGGCGACGGTGACTTCGACGACCGCCTCGACATCGTCAACCTGTCGCTGGGCAGCGACTTCGGCGCGCCCGACGACCCGGACTCGCTGTTCGTGCGCAAGCTGGCCGCGAACAACGTCCTGTCCGTCATCGCCGAGGGCAACGGCGGCGACCTCTACGACGTCGGCGGCTCGCCGGGCAACACGCCCGAGGCGCTGACCGTGGCGTCCAGCCGGGACGTCTCCGTGCTGCGTGACGCGGCGGACGTGACCGCCCCGGCCGGTGTCGCCGGCCCGAAGGGCGGCCAGTACAGCCAGAACTACACCGGCTACGACACCCTCGACCGCACCGCGGCGGTGGCGAAGCTGTCCTCGGCGAACGCCGACGGCTGCGCGCCCTACTCCGACGCCGACAAGGCCGCGGTCGCGGGCAAGTACGCGTGGCTGGAGTGGGACGACAACGACGCCACCCGCGCCTGCGGTTCGGCCGCGCGGGCCAACAACGCGCAGGCCGCCGGCGCCGCCGGTGTGCTGCTGTCGTCGAGCCTGGAGCACTTCGCCGCTGGCATCGCGGGCAACTCGGCCATCCCGATGTTCCAGTTCACGGCGTCGGCGACCAGCCAGATCCGCCCGGCGCTGGACGCGGGCACGCTGACCGTCCGCCTGTACGGGGCAGGCCGGGCGAGCCTGCAGACCTACGACCCGGCGATCGTGGACACCCCGAGCTCGTTCACCTCGCGCGGCGTGCGCGGCCCGGCCGTCAAGCCGGACGTGTCCGCGCCCGGTGACACGATCTCGTCGGCCCTGCGCGGCAGCGGCAACAACCGCACCGTCCTGTCCGGCACGTCGATGGCGACGCCGCTGACCGCCGGTGTCACCGCGCTGCTGCGCCAGGCGCACCCCGACTGGTCCGTCGAGGAGATCAAGGCCCTGGTGATGAACACCGCCGGGCACGACATCGTCGCCGACGGCAAGACCTACGCGCCGCAGCGCGTCGGCGCCGGGCGGCTGGACACGCAGGCCGCGCTGAACGACCAGGTGCTGGCCTACTCGCGGGACGACCGGGGCGCGGTCAGCGTCACCTTCGGCACCGTCGAGGTGGACCGGCCGACCACGCTCACCAAGACCATCCAGGTGGTCAACAAGGGCGACAGCTGGGCGCGCTACGCCGTGGCCTACGAGGGCATCACCAACCTGCCCGGCGTGCAGTACCAGCTGTCGGACCGCTCGGTGACGGTGCCGCCGCGCGGCACCGCGTCGGTCCGCGTCACGCTGCGGATCACCGATCCCACGGCGCTGCGCAAGGTCATCGACCCGACGGTCGCGACCGAGCAGGCCGGGATGGCCCGCCAGTTCGTCGCCGACGCCTCCGGCCGGGTCGTGCTCACCCCGCCGCCCGGCGGCAACAGCCCGGCGCTGCGCGTGCCGGTCTACGCGGCGCCGAAGCCGGTGTCGTCGATCGACACCCCGAAGTCGCTGAACTTCACGGCCGACACCGCGCGCTTCACGCTCACCGGCCGCGGCGTCGACCAGGGCACCGGGAGCCAGCGCTACGAGTCGCTGATCAGCGTGCTGGAGCTGCAGGGCGAGTCCCCGCGGCTGCCCGAGTGCCGCGGCAGGCTGACCGACGGCTGCACCATCAACGAGACGGCCAAGGCCGGTGACCTGCAGTACGTCGGCGCGGCGTCCACCATCGCGCAGGCGCGGCAGGCCGGCCACGCCGACCAGGCGCTGCTCGCCTTCGGGATCTCGACCTGGGGCAACTGGGCGAACCTGGGCAGCAACACGATCCCGTTCGTCGACATCGACACCACCGGCGACGGCGTGCCCGACTTCGAGTCCTACGTCACGAAGGCGAGCGGCACCGACGTCTGGCTGGTCAACACCGTGGACCTGAACGCCGAGGGCTTCCCCACCGTGGACGTCCAGGCGGTCAACGGCCAGCTCGGTGACGTGGACACCAACGTGTTCGACACCAACGTCGTGCTGCTGCCGGTCAGCATCACGGCGCTGGGCATCGACCCGGCCGCGGCCTCCCACAAGATCAGCTACACCGTCGGCACCACCGGGTACTACGTGGCGCCCAGCAGCGAGAACGGGCTCATCGACGCCATCGGCACGCCGATGACGTTCGACGCGCTCGCGCCGGCCTACTCGGTCGCCGGGGCCAACGGCTCCGCGCTGATGTACTCGGCCAAGCCCGGCACGGCGCTCGACGTCACGCGCAACCCGGCGTCGGCCGACACGGTCCTCGGGCTGCTCGCGCTGAAGCACCACAACGGCAACGGCAACCGGGTGAGCGTGATCCGGGTGAACGGGGGTAGCAGGCCCTGACGACCGGGGCCGCTCCACCATCCGGGTGTCTCACTTCTCGGGAGATTCCGTCATAAGGGTGGTGCCGCTTCGGCTCGTTGGCGACAGCCGGTAACCTGCCGTCGCTGGAGTATGTGGGCAAACGGGTGCGAACGAGCCCCGTGGCCCTGATCGACGGAGGTGTCTGATGCGGCTGGCGGTGATCCCAGGTGATGGGATCGGACCCGAAGTGATCACCGAGGCCCTGAAGGTACTCGGCGAGGTCGCTCCCACAGTGGAGTACACGAACTACGACCTCGGCGCGGCCCGCTGGCACGCCACCGGCGAGCTGCTCCCCGAGTCGGTCCTCGGCGAGCTCCGGCAGCACGACGCCATCCTGCTGGGCGCGGTCGGCGACCCGACCGTGCCCAGCGGGATCCTGGAGCGGGGCCTGCTGCTCCGCCTGCGGTTCGAGCTGGACCACCACGTGAACCTGCGCCCGGCCAAGCTGTACCCGGGCGTGCGCGGCCCGCTGGCCGACAGCAACGCCGAGATCGACATGGTGGTCGTGCGCGAGGGCACCGAGGGCCCGTACGCCGGCAACGGCGGCCTGCTGCGCAAGGACACCGAGCACGAGATCGCCACGGAGGTCAGCGTCAACACCGCGTTCGGCATCCGCCGCGTGGTGTCCGACGCGTTCAAGCGGGCCGAGGAGCGGCCGCGCAAGCACCTCACGCTGGTGCACAAGACCAACGTGCTGCTGCACGCCGGTTCGCTGTGGTCGCGGATCGTCGAGGAGGTGTCGCTCGAGCACCCGGAGGTCACGGTCTCCTACTCGCACGTCGACGCCGCGACGATCCACATGGTCACCGACCCCGGCCGCTTCGACGTGATCGTCACCGACAACCTGTTCGGCGACATCATCACCGACCTGGCGGCCGCCGTGACCGGTGGCATCGGCCTCGCGGCCAGCGGCAACCTGGACATCACGCGCCGCAACCCGAGCATGTTCGAGCCGGTGCACGGCAGCGCGCCGGACATCGCCGGGCAGGGCATCGCCGACCCGACCGCCGCGGTGCTTTCGGTGTCGCTGCTGCTGGACCACCTCGGCCAGCGCGAGGCGGCGCGCCGCATCGAGGCGTCCGTCGCCTTCGACCTGGCGACCCGCGACCAGGCCAACCCGGGCACCACCCAGGCGATCGGCGACCGCCTGGCGGCCCTGGTCTCGTCGAACACGCGACCGGTCGCCTGATCGTTTCCCGCGCCGTGGAGGCCATCCCCGCACCGGGGGTGGCCTCCGCCGCATTTTTGCCCTTTCGCGCACCGGTGTGGCATGATGCGGGCATGGCTTCCTCTTTCGCCGTGATCATTATCGGCAGGCGCGCCGGGTAGTGTCCGCATCGGACACCTGGCGCGCAGACCTCTCGCATCCGCGGGAGGTTTTTTTGTTGCCCGAGAAGCCTTCCACCACGCAAGGAGACGACCGTGACCCGCACGGAGCCAGCCGGACTGCCGCTCGGTGACGACTTCCACCTGTACGACACGACTTTGCGGGACGGCGCCCAGCGCGAGGGCATCTCCTACTCGGTGGCGGACAAGCTCGCTGTCGCGCGCCTGCTGGACGAGCTGGGTGTGGGCTTCATCGAGGGTGGCTGGCCGGGCGCGCTGCCGAAGGACACCGAGTTCTTCGCCCGCGCCGCGGACGGGGAGCTGATCCTCAAGCACGCGGCGCTCGTCGCGTTCGGATCGACGCGCAAGGCGGGTACGAGGGCGGCGGAGGACGCCCAGGTGCGGGCGCTGCTGGACTCGCGGGCGCCGGTGGTGACGCTGGTCGCGAAGTCCGACCGCCGCCACATCGAGCGCGCGCTGCGCGTCGACGTCGACGAGGCCTGCGCGATGGTCGCCGACACCGTGTCGTTCCTGGTCGGCGAGGGCCGCCGGGTGTTCCTCGACGCCGAGCACTTCTTCGACGGCTACGCCTTCGACCCGGACACTGCGCTGCGCGTGCTGGAAGCCGGGTTCACCGCGGGCGCCGACGTCGTCGTGCTGTGCGACACCAACGGCGGCCAGCTGCCGCTCGGGATCGCCGAAACCGTGCGGGAAGTCGCCGCGCGCACCGGTTTCCGGCTCGGCATCCACTGCCAGGACGACACTTCCTGCGCCGTCGCCAACAGCATCGCGGCGGTGCAGGCCGGCGCGACGCACGTGCAGTGCACCGCGAACGGGTACGGGGAGCGGGCCGGCAACGCCGACCTGTTCGCCGTGACGGGAAACCTCGTGGCCAAGCTCGGCATGGACGTGCTCCCCACCGGGGGCGCCGCCGAGCTGACCCGCGTCTCCCATGCCCTTGCCGAAATCGCGAACATCGCACCCGACACCCACCAGGCCTACGTCGGGTCGTCGGCCTTCGCCCACAAGGCGGGGCTGCACGCGAGCGCGATCAAGGTGGATCCGTTGCTGTACAACCACATCGATCCATCTTCCGTCGGCAACGACATGCGGGTCCTGGTCACCGAGATGGCCGGCAGGGCCAGCCTGGAGCTCAAGGGACGTGAGCTCGGGGTGGACCTTGCCGGCCGGCCTGAGGCGGTCACCAGCGTGGTGGCGAAGGTGAAGGAGCTGGAGGCCGAGGGCTGGTCGTTCGAGGCCGCCGACGCGTCGCTGGAACTGCTGCTGCGCAAGGAGGTCGACGGCCCGGCCGAGCCGCCGTTCACGCTGGAGTCCTACCGCGTGGTGCTGGACCACCGCGGTGCCGGGGAGGTGATCTCCGAGGCGACGGTGAAGGTGCACGTCGCGGGGGAGCGGGTGATCGCGACCGCGGAGGGCAACGGCCCGGTGCACGCGCTGGACGCGGCGCTGCGGAAGGCGCTGTCCCCGGCGCTGTCCTGGTTGGACAGTGTCGAGCTGTCGGACTACAAGGTGCGGATCCTGCCGAGCCACCCGGGCACCGACGCGGTGACGCGGGTGCTGCTGAAGTCCAGCGACGGCGACCAGGAGTGGACCACGGTCGGCGTGCACGGCAGCATCGTCGAGGCGAGCTGGCTCGCCCTGTGCGACGCCCTGGTGCACAAGAGCATGCGCGGCTAGGACTCTGTTTCGGGATGCTTGCGGGCCGGTGCGGGTGGCGGCCCCTCCCGCCAGCCCGCCACCGCCCTCAACGGTCAGGCTTCGCGTGACGGTCTCGTTCAAGGCGGCCCCTGGCTGTGGGATCGCCTCCTCATGACCTCCCACCCGCCAGCCCACCGCCACCCTCAACGGACACGCTGCGCGCGGCTCTGCGCGTTCGAACCCGCGGCGGTGCCGGTTGACGGCCCACCGCAAGCGGCTCCACCGCTTCCCAGGGCCCCGGCGGCGGGACTCGCCTCCCTGCAACTGCCGTCCCTGAGCGGCCAGGGTGGGTGCGGTGGAGCCATGGCGGGCAATCCTCGACGGCCTCCCGGACAACGCCCGGGTCGTGCTGCGCTGCCCCACCGGCGACGCGTTCGCCGAGCTGCTGCTGGCCTGCGCCGACCGCAGGCTGGTGGCGGTTCCGCTGCGCGCCCGCGTGCCGGACACCGAGGTGGCCAGGGTCGCCGCGGCGGTCGGGGCCTCCGCGCTCGTGGACGGGCCGCCCCGCGCGTCGCGAGTGAGCTTGCTCGACGGCGAGCCCTATCATCCGGACGCGGCCGGCTTGGCGTTCCTCGTGCACACCCCGGGCGCCGGCCGGTGCGTCATGCTCGGCCGCGACGAGGTGGCCGGCAACGCGGCGCGGACCGCGGCCCTGCACGGCTTCTCGCCGGTCCGCCCGCACGCGACCGCGCTGCCGCTGCACCACGTCACCGCGCTGGTCATGTCGCTGGTCGGCACCCGGCTCACCGACGCGCCCCTCGTGCTGACCGAGAAGTTCGACCCCGTCACGTTCTTCGCGGCGGTCGAGGCGAAGGGCGCGCAGACCGCGTCGCTCGTGCCGGCGCAGCTGCGCGAGGTGGTCCGCGCCGGTGTGCACTGGCCGGACTGCCTGGAGTACGTGATCACCTCCGGCGCGCCGCTGTCGCGGGAACTGGCCGCGGACTTCGCCGCCCGGTACGGGCCGCGGTTGCGGCAGGCCTACGGGCTCACCGAGGCGGTCAACCTCAGCACCACCATGCCGCTGCTCGACGCCGCCGGGTTCCGCGAACAGTACGTGCGGCACCAGGGTCCGGTCGGGGTGCCGTTGCCGGGCACGGAGCTGCGCCTGGAGGACGGGGAGGTGTGGCTCCGTGCGCCGGAGCTGATGCGCGGGTACTGGGGCGCCCCGGAGGCCAACCCGGTGACGCCGGACGGCTGGCTGCGCACCGGGGACCGCGGCGAGCTGCGTGACGGTTTCCTGGTGCTGCACGGGCGTTCCGCGGAACTGATCGAGCGCGGCGGGCAGCGGCTGCACCCGGCCGACGTCGAGGGGGAGTGGCGGGAGGCCGGGCTGTCCGGGGAATTCGCCGCGGTGGCGGTGCCGGAACCCGCGCTGGGACACGAAGTCGCGCTCGTCGGCGCGGTGGCCGGGTTGCGGGAGGTGTGCCGGACCGCGCGGGTGCGGCCTGCGGTGTTCTCGTCCTCCGGGTTCCTGGCCGCGGAGAACGGGCAGCCGTTGCGCGAGGCGATGGCGCGCGGGCTCACCGTGCGCCGGGAGAGCGCGTTGCGGTACGAGGAACTGCTCGACCACGCCTGCCGTGCGGCGCGGGCGATCCTGGCCTCGCCGGTGCGCCCGGAGTGCGCGCGGGCACGCCACGTGTACCGCGAGGCCCTGGCGCTGACCGCGGCGCATTCCCCGCCGCGGCAGGCGCTTCCGGGCACCCGCACCGCCGCGCACGACGCGCTCGACGCCCTCGTCGCGGCCTGGCCGGATCTCGCGGAGGGCGCGCCGTTCGAGGAGTGGCGCCGCGTGCCGGGCGACTGGCCGATGTCCGTGTACGCCGAGTACGCGGCGGAGGTGGTGATCGCGTCGGGGCGCACGCGTGGCCGGGTTCTGGACGCGGGACCGGACGATCTGGACAGTGGGCCGGGCCCGGAGATGTTCGACACCATCGTGGCCACGAACACCGTGCACCGCGCCGCCGACAAGGAGATGTCGCTGCGCCGCCTGCGCGACATGCTCACCGACGGCGGACGGCTCGTCCTGGCCGAGGGCACGAGCCCGACCGCCGGGGCGACGCCGTGGGCGCTGGACCTGCTCTTCGCCGCCGTCGACGGCTGGTGGGACCGCGGTGGACTCCGCAGCCGCTGGGAGTGGCTGCACTTGCTGCGCGAGGCCGGGTTCCGCGAACCGGGGTACGCCGCACTGCACGCCGGGCACCACGACCTCGGCGGGGTCGTCTGGGCGACCAAGTAGGAAGGGGACGGCCGTGGCCGAACTCGAACTCGTCACGTGGGCCCGCGGCCGGGTCCACAGGGGACACACCGAACTGGAGGTGTACCACGGCTCGCGCTCCACGGCGCTGCACGGCGCGCCCGCCGCGAGCGGGGATGCCCTGGTCTCCAACGGGGTCGTCGGCGCGGACCTGCTGCGCCTGCCCGCGGGCGCCGGGTTCGTGCCGCACACGCACCCCGGCCACCACGTGCTGGTGGTGACCGCCGGGATCGGCACGATCACCTACGCGGGCCGGATCCACGAGACCCGCGCCGGCCAGGTGTACCTCATCAAAGGCGAGGTGCCGCACGCCGTCGGCGCGATCACCGACCACGTCATCCTGGCCGTCGGCTCGCCGCACCGGGCGATCGACGCCGAGGACCGGATGGCGCCCGTGCCGTACGAGGAGGTCGTCTCGCTCGACGGCGAGCTGTGCTGCCTGATCTGCGACGTCATCACCAGCGCGCCTCGGCGGCCGCACGACGTGGGTTGCCCGCACTGCCCGTGCCACGCGTGCGCCGGTCAGAACGCCGGTTCGTCGGCGCCTGCCGGGACGGGGATCTCCAGCTCGACGTAGAACGCGTCGTCCGCGGCCTGTTCCAGCACGCTCACCGCGGTGCGGCAGAGCGGGCACCGGGATCTCCGCCAGGAGCCGGTGAAGATCCAGCGGCGGCAGCCTTCGCAGTAGCCCCAGCGCGGGGTTTCGTCGTGGCGCCTCAGCATCGCGTCACTCCGGTGCGCAGCCGGGCGAGCTCGGCGTGGTCGGGTTCGTCTTCGAGCCGTTCCAGGTGCTCGAAGACCCGGCGCAGCAGGACGACCGCGCCGTCGGTCTTCACGGGCACGTCCTCGTGGCCCCGCTCGGGGTGGGCGAGCATCGACTGCTGCGCCTCGATCGCCCACCGGTACTCGGGGATCATCGCGGCGATCCCGTCGGCGACCCGGTCGGCCAGCTTGCGCGACCGGCAGCTCACGGTCCACCACCACCGCAGCCGCCCCGGCGCGATCGGCGTGTGCAGGTGGTGCAGGACGTACCCCTTCTCCCGTTCGCCGCCCAGCCCGCCCGGCCCGACGCGCAGCTCGATCCGCGTCAGGCCGGGGTTGAGCACGTGGTGGGTGTGCTCGCGGTCGACGACGTCGTAGCCGAACCACTCCCGCATCACGTCGGGCAGCTGCTGGTCCCGGGCGCGGCGCACCGTCTTCACGGTCTCGACGCCGCCGATCGTGCGGCGTTCCAGGCGCACCGCGATCCGGGTGCCGCCGGACAGCCTCCGCACGTGCAGCGGGTACGAGCGCCGGACGTCGAGCAGGTTCTCCACCAGCAGGCGGCTGCTCGCCGCGACCTCCACCGGCTCTGACCGGACCGTCACCCAGCCCGGGATCTCGGGGGTGTCCGGCACGGCGACGCGTTCGGCGCGGTGGGGCGCGCCCGGCCACACCCAGACGAGTCCGTCCTTTTCGGTCACCGGACGACGGGGGAGCACGGTGGACGGTGCGGATCCGGGGGAGCACGGGCCCGGCTGGTCGTAGCAGACTCCGTGGTTGGCACACCGCAGCTCGCCGCCGGAGCGGAGCAGCGGGAACCGCTTGTGCCGGCACCGCCCGTCGTAGGCGACGACCTCACCGTCGAGGGCCCGCCACAGCACGAGGGGCAGCCCCGCGACGACGGGTGCGTGCAGGCGGCCGCGCACGAAGTCGGGCGAGAACCCGGCGACGTACCAGGCGTTGGTGATCACCGAGCCTCCACGTTTCGGTCATTGAAATGAAAGTGCCGTTTAATGAGACGCCTGTGGGGTAGCCCGTGTCAATGACCACCCGTGTGCCCGGGGGAGGGCGGCTGGTTAGGGTGGGTGGGTGCGTCTAGCTCGAGTTGCTCATGCCGGTGGGGTCGCCTTCGCTTCCGTCGACGGCGACGAGCTCCTGGAAATCGCCGACCACCCGTTCGGACAGCCGAATTACACGGGCAAGCGGTTCTCGCTCGCCGACGTGCGGCTGCTCGCGCCGATCCTCCCGTCGAAGGTGATCGCGATCGGCCGGAACTACGCGGAGCACGCGGCCGAGTTCGGCAACGAGGTGCCGGAGTCGCCGATGATGTTCCTCAAGCCGTCGACCAGCGTGATCGGCCCGAACGCCGCCATCAAACTGCCGGCCGCGTCGCAGCGGGTGGACTTCGAAGGCGAGCTCGCGGTGGTCATCGGCCAGCCGATCCGCAACGTGAAGGCCGCGCAGGCCCCGGCGGCGATCCTCGGTTACACGATCGCCAACGACGTCAGCGCGAGGGACCTCCAGAAGGCCGACGGCCAGTGGGGCCGCGCGAAGGGCTTCGACACGTTCTGCCCGCTCGGACCGTGGATCGAGACCGCCGTGGACGCCTCCGACCTGGCGATCCGCACCGAGGTCGACGGCGAGCTCAAGCAGGACTCGCGGACGTCGCTGCTGATCCACAAGATCCCCGAGCTGGTGGAGTTCGTGTCCGGCGTGATGACGCTCCTGCCCGGCGACGTCATCCTCACCGGCACGCCCGCCGGGGTCGGCCAGATCACCGACGGCCAGACGGTGTCCATCACGATCGAGGGCATCGGCACCCTGACCAACCCCGTGCAGAACGCCTAGCCCCGAGCCAAAACCCGAGCTGGGTGGTCATCCCGTCGCCTGACACCGGCGCGATCACCTTGAGTCAGGGCCGCAACCTGCGCGCTCACCGGCGGCCGACCATGCCAACCTTGCGGCCCTGGCTCAAGGTGATATGCACAAACCGGAAGGCGACGGGATGACCACCCAGCGACCACCTCGAGAAGGTGGGACGAGGCACCCAACCCCTGGTCATCCCGGAGCCTGCCCGTCCGGCGAGGACTCTTTTGATCTTTAGAGCCGCGCCTTCGCGCGGCGGGGAGTCCGCCCTGCGGGCGGATTGCGCCTCACGGCGCCGGAAGGTCACCTTCCGACCACCCCCGCCCCCGATGCCTGATTGTGTTTCAGTCGCCGAGCAGCGGCGTCAAGGCGGGAAAGAGTACCTTGACCCCGCTGATCGGCGACTAAAGATCGGCTGTGGATCGGGGGCGGGGGAGGTCTGGTTGGGGTAGTCGCTTGCCTTTCGTTGCCGGCTTGCGTTTTTTTTATTTGTTTGTGTTGTTGTTTCGCTGTGCCCATTTTGGTGCGTGTTCGGGTAGTAGGCCGACCCCGATCACGTATGCCGGGATTCGGCGTGCGGCCGACACCGCGTTCATCAGCGTCACCAGTGGTTTCGGCGGTCCGTTTCGCCGTCCCTCGATCACGGGCCGGATCACCACCCGGTGCATCAACCGCTGGATGGCCTGCACCACCAGCGTCGGCAGCAGCCTGCGCCGCCGGATTCGTGCCAGGTCCCTCGCCGCCACTCCGCGCCGCAACGGGGCGGCCAGCAACCTGGCCGTCGCGACGGCGTCCTGCACCGCCAGGTTGATCCCCACGCCCCCGATCGGCGACATCGCGTGAGCCGCGTCCCCGATGCACAGCACTCCCTCGCGGTGCCAGCGCGGTAGCAGGTTGAGCCGCACGTCCAGGTGCTTCACGTCGTCCATCGACGCGATCGCGTCCACCCGGTCGGCCAGCTGGGGCACCACCGCCCGGATCCGGTCGCGGAACGCCTCCACCCCCTCCGCGCGCAACCGGCCGTCCAAGCCCTTCGCAGCGAGGTACGCGATCTGGAAGTACTCCTCCCGCGGGATGACCACCCCGAAGTGTCCATCGCGCATTTCCGGCACCAGGTGCGCCCGTTCGTTCCCCTCCCGGGGCAGCCGGAACCACCACGTGTCGATCGGCACCGGGAACTCCCGCGGCCGCAGCCCAGCCTCACGCCGCACCACCGACCACCGCCCGTCGCAGCCCACCGTCAGATCCGCCCGGATCTCACCCGTCGTCCCGTCCGCCGTCCGGTACCGCACGCCCGCCACCTGGCCGGCCTCCCGGACCAGCGACGTCACCTCGGTGTTCATCCGCAGGTGGAACGACGGCTCGGCACGACCCGCGTCGGCCAGCAGGTCCAGCAGATCCCACTGCGGGACCATCGCCACGTACGGGTGCGCGATTTTGAGCTTGCGGAAGTCGGCGATCGCGAGCGCGGGCGGTCCCGGCACCGACACCGTGTCCAGCCTGCTCTGCGGCAGCTTCGCGAACCGATCGCCGAGGCCCAGCTCGTCCAGCAGCTGCAGCGTCGACGGATGCACCGTGTCGCCCCGGAAGTCCCGCAGGAAGTCCGCGTGCTTCTCCAGCACGGTCACCTCCACCCCGGCCCGCGCGAGCAGCAGTCCGAGGACCATCCCGGCCGGTCCGCCACCGACGACGACGCAGGTCGTGCGCTCAGCCATCGCCACCACTCCCTTAATTCATCTGTTGTTGAATAAGACCAGCATGGCGCTCTCCGAACGCCTGGTCAAGCGGGATAGGCTGAACGGGTTATGACTGAGACAGTCCGCGCCCGCTTCTGCCCGTCGCCCACCGGAACCCCGCACGTGGGTCTCATCCGCACGGCGTTGTTCAACTGGGCCTTCGCCCGGCACCACGGCGGCAGCCTGGTGTTCCGCATCGAGGACACCGACGCCGCCCGGGACAGCGAGGAGTCCTACCAGCAACTGCTGGAGGCGCTGCGCTGGCTCGGTCTCGACTGGGACGAGGGCCCCGACGCCGGCGGCGAGTACGGCCCGTACCGGCAGAGCGAGCGGCGCGACATCTACGCCGACATCGCGCGCCGCCTGCTGGAGGCAGGCGAGCTGTACGAGGCGTTCTCCACCAACGAGGAGGTCGCCGAGCGCCGCAAGGCCAAGGGGCAGGACCCGCAGCTCGGCTACGACAACTTCGACCGCGACCTCACCGAGGAGCAGCGCGCGGCCTACCGCGCCGAAGGCCGCGCCCCGGTGCTGCGGCTGCGCATGCCGGACGAGGACCTCGCCTGGAACGACCTGGTGCGCGGGGACATCAGCTTCCCCGCGGGCTCGATCCCGGACCCGGTCCTGGTGCGCGCCAACGGCGACCCGCTCTACACGCTGACCAACCCGGTCGACGACGCGCTGATGCGGATCACGCACGTCCTGCGCGGTGAGGACCTGCTCCCGTCGACGCCGCGCCAGATCGCGCTCTACCGGGCGCTGGAGCGGATCGGCGTCGCGGAGTTCACGCCGCGGTTCGGCCACCTGCCGTACGTGATGGGCGAGGGCAACCGCAAACTGTCCAAACGGGACCCGCAGTCCAACCTGTTCAACTACCGCGACCGCGGGTTCATCCGCGAGGGCCTGCTGAACTACCTGGCCCTGCTCGGCTGGTCCATCGCCGACGACCGGGACACCTTCACCGTCGACGAGCTGGTCCAGGCGTTCGAGATCTCCAAGGTGAGCGCCAACCCGGCCCGCTTCGACGTCAAGAAGGCCGAGGCGATCAACGGCGTGCACGTCCGCGCCCTCGACGCCGAGGACTTCGTGCAGCGGGTCGTGCCCTACCTCCAGGCGGCCGGGCTGCTGCCCGCCGAGCCGTCCGAAGAGCAGCTGGCCAAGTGGCGCACCATCGCGCCACTCGTCCAGGAGCGGGTGACCGTGCTCGGTGACGCGGCGCCGCTCGTGCGGTTCCTGTTCGTGCCCGAGGAGGAATTCGCGCCCGAGGAGGACGCGGCCGCCAAGAACCTCAAGCCGGACGCCGAACCCGTGCTGCGCGCGTCGATCGAGGCGCTGGAGGCGCTGCCGTCGTGGGAGACCGCGGCGATCGAGCAGGCGCTCAAGGACGCCCTGGTCGAGGGCCTCGGCCTCAAGCCGCGCAAGGCTTTCGCCCCGGTTCGCGTCGCCATCACCGGTCGCACGGTGTCGCCGCCGCTGTACGAATCGATGGAGCTGCTCGGCCGCGAAGTTTCACTCGGACGTCTGCGTAACGCTCTGCCCGGCAACGCAGAGTAGAAGCAGTCGCGGTCGAAACGACGCACTGAATCACCTTGTCGGCCGAACCGCTCAGCGTAGTTCTCGCCTAGCCTCGCTGGGTGGATTTTGCGCGTCCCGGCACACCTACCCGCGTCCGTGTCCCCGAGCCCGGTCTGGGGGATCCGGCGGATCCGTGGAGACCGTCCAGCCTGCGGCTGGTGTGCCTGGACATCGACGACACGTTGATCGACTTCACCTCCGCGGGCAAACGCGCGTTGTCGCTGCTGATCGGCCGGGCCGACCTGTGGCCGCTGTGGGAGCGAATCACCGACTGGCACGTCGCCCGCGTCGTCGCCGGTGAGATCGACTACGCGTCCATGCACCACCGGCGCACCCAGTGCTTCCTCGCCGAGATCGGCGTCGTGCTGGAAGCGGAGGACGTGGCCCGGTTCGAGCGCCGCCGCAAGGAGGTGCTGCGCAGCTCGTGGCGCCTCTTCGACGACGTCCTGCCGTGCCTGGAGTGGCTGCGCGCGGCGGACGTCCTCATCGCCGCCGTGACGAACGCCTCCGGCGCCCACCAGCGGGCCAAGCTCGCCGATCTGGGGCTCACCCGCTTCTTCGACCACGTGGCGATCGCCGGTGAGGTCGGGGCGGCCAAGCCCGACCCGGTGATGTTCCACGCCGTGTGCGCGGTCCTCGACTGCGACCCGAGTGAGGCCGCCCACGTGGGCGACAAGCTGCACACCGACGCCGTCGGCGCCCGGGACGCCGGCCTGGAGGGGGTGTGGCTCGACCGGACCGGCGGTGACGCGGAGGTGCCGGAGGGTGTGCACGTCATCGGCGGGCTGGACGAGCTCCCGCAGCTGCTGGTCAGCGAGTTCGCGCGGATCGGCGTGCCCGCTCAGCGCTGAACCCCACCCCCCGGTTACGCACCGCTGACGGGGCTAGGCTATATTTCTTCCCAGCGGAGCTGCTCCGAGTCGCGAATCGGAGTGGCAAACCGTTGGGGTATGGTGTAATTGGCAGCACGACAGATTCTGGCTCTGTTAGTCTAGGTTCGAGTCCTGGTACCCCAGCTGCAAGAGGAAAAACCGCCTCTGGTAAGGTTCCTCTCGCAACACGGGAAAGAGCGAGTACCTAGCCCCCGTCGTCTAGCGGCCTAGGACGCCGGCCTCTCACGCCGGTAGCGTGGGTTCGAATCCCATCGGGGGTACGTACAGTCAAGGAGCGCCGACTCATCGAGTCGGCGCTCCTTGCTTTGTTGTGGGGTATGGCTTCGATTCTCCTCACTACTGTGTCGGTGACGTCTGGGACACAGTTGCTCTTGAGTCACACCGCCGGGCACAGGGGCCGGTGAAAACTGGGCGGGCACCTGGCCCCGGCGCCCGCCCAGTGATCGTCCATTCGGGATCGTTCAGATCACGACACCGGGCGCCGCAGGCGCCGGCGCAGTGCCCAGCCGCCGCCGAACAGGCCCAGCACCCCGGCGACACCCGCCGCCACCACCGGCACGGTCACGACCGTCACCGCGGCGTTGGAGGTGTTGTTCGCGGGTACCGGGTCCGGCTGGATGCCCCGCACGGTCGCGGTGTTGCGCATCAGCTCCACCGTGCCGTCCGCGGTCGCGGTCACCGTGATCTGACTGCTCTGCCCCGCGGGCAGCAGCCCGCCGGTGCAGGTCAGGGTCGAACCGGAGATCGCGCAGCCCGGCGTGCTCGACGACACGTTCGTCAGCCCGGCCGGGATCTGGTCGGTGACCGTGTAGCCGGACGAGTCGCCGCGGCCGTTGTTCGTGACGACGAGCAGGTACGTCACCGTCTCGCCCGCGTTCACCTGCGGTGTCGCGGCCTTCGCGATCGCCAGGTCGGCCGGGAGCGGGGTGTTGGTGATGGTGCACGTGATGTCGTCACCGGGTTGCGGGGCCACCGCCTTGCTGGTTCCCGCCCCCGATGGCAGCACGGTCGTGCTGCCCGTGGTCGCGTTGCGGCACGTCCACGCCTGCGAGTAACTCGCCAGCGAACTGCCCGGGCTCGCGGCCTCGCTCAGGGTGTAGCGGCCGCCGTTGGCGCGTGGCAGCACGGTGAGCGTGCCGGTCGTCGCCGTCGCGGCGGTACCGGTTGTGGCCGAGCCCGACAAGGTCCCCTCCGGCGAGGTCACCCGCAGGTCGAAGGAATCGCCCGGCCGCACCCGCGAAGGCACGGACTTGGTGAGCGTCAGTTTCGAGGTCATCACCGCGAACGCCACCGCTTCACCGCCCCCGGTGCTTTGCAGCGTCTGGGAGAACGAGGTGGCCCCCACCGACTTGACCAGCACCGTGCCCCACGTGCCGTTGGTGCTGTTGGCGCCCGCGCAGCTGACGGTCGTGGTGCCCAGCCCGGTCACGCTGTTCTGGCAGCCGCCCGCACCCGCGCCCGGCGTGAGCCTGGCGAGGAGGTCGATGCGCTGGTTCGACCGCCACGTGATGCCCTCGTTCGCCGCGGTCGCCTCGGCGTCCGCACCGACGAGCGCGTAACCGGTCACCTGCGCGCCCGCCGAGTCACGGACCACGATGTTGCGCAGGGTCACGACGTCCACCCAGACACCCGGTGCCCCGCCACCGTTGGCCGCCAGCGCCGGCCGCCCCGGGATGCCGCGATAGGCCCGGTTGCCGAGGTAGGCCGGGCCCCACGTGGGTACCGCGGCGGACCTCAGCGGCCGGAACGCGTTCGAGCCCTGCGGACGGTTGATGACGTTGAAGGTCATCGTGTAGCCGCCGGGCAGCTTCATCGTCATGTTCTGCCCGGCACTCGACCGGGCCTGCGTGTCGTTGTAGTTCGCCATGTTGATCCAGCACAGTGTGGAAGCGCTGGGTCCCCCGGTGCCGTAACCGCACGAGGCGGCCGCTTGCGCACCGGCGCTCGGTGCCGAGACCATCGCGGCCAGTGCCGCCAGCCCGCCCACGGCGAGCAGGCTGCCCAGCCGCGCCAGGCGTCTGCCGATTCGTGACATCGATCCCCTCCTTGGGTTCGCCAGATGTCACTGCTCAGACCGGGCGGTGCCGGAAAACCTCACGTCGTCGTCACACCGGGCTCATCCAAGCGGAGGAGAGCCGCCCGTCCACCGTGGACAAACCGGATGACAGCACCGGCCGGCCCGGCCTAATCTCCGGGCATGGCCGAGATCACTCCCACCCTCCAGGTGTCCCACACGGCCGATCTCGGCGCACCGGCCCTCGGCGCGGCCCGTGAGCTCTTGTACGACGTGTTCGAAGGCGACCTGACCGAACACGACTGGGAGCACGCCCTCGGCGGCGTGCACGCCCTGCTGTGGGAGGGCCCGGAACTGGTGGCCCACGCCTCCGTGGTGCAGCGCAGGATGGTCCACGACGGGCGGGCCTGGCGCACCGGGTACGTGGAGGCCGTGGGAGTTCGCGCGGACCGGCGCAGGCGTGGCTACGGCGGGCTGGTGATGGAGCCGCTGGAGCGTGTGGTGCGCGAGGCCTACGAGGTGGGTGCGCTCAGCGCGTCGGATGAGGCGATCCCGTTCTACCGCTCCCGCGGCTGGACGTGCTGGCGGGGGCCGCTGTCCGCGCTCACGCCGTCCGGGATCACGCCGACGCCCGAGGAAGCGGGCGGGGTGTTCGTGCTCGGCTCGTCGCTCGACCCGGACGGGGAGCTGACGTGCGACTGGCGCGACGGGGACGTCTGGTGAGCCGGTGGCGCCGCGGGCGCGGCGCCACCGGGGGTCACGCCAGGTTCGCGTAGACGACGATGTTGTCGGTGTAGCTGTGCTCGGCGTGGTCGAACACGCCGCCGCACGTGATGAGCCGCAGCTGCGGCTCGTCGGTGTTGCCGTAGACCGCGTCCTGCGGGAACTGGTCCTTGGGCACCTGCGTGGTGTGGTCGACCACGAACCGCAGCTGCCGCCCGTCGCTGCGGTCGACGAAGATCTCGTCGCCCGGCCGGACGTCCTTCAGCTTGTAGAAGATGCCTGGCTGGTGGTTGCCGTCGACGTGACCCAGGATGATCGCCGGGCCGACGTCGCCGGGCACGGGGGACAGGCGGTACCAGGCGGCCTGCATCGGCTTGTCGACCGACGGCACCGCGATCTCGCCGTCCTTGTTCACCGCGACCGAGATGAGCGAGGACTCGGCGCCGATCTTCGGGATCCGCACCTGCGTCGGGCGCAGCTTGTCGTAGGGCTTGGTCACCGGGACCGACGTGGTGGGCGCCGCCGCCTGCGTGGGCTGCGGCTCGGAGCCGCAGCCGGTCAGGACGAGGGCGAGCAGAACCGCCGGGGCGGCCGCGAGAGCGCGACCGCCCCGGCCGGTGAACGGGTTGCGCATGGCGGTCAGAACCGGGCGGTGCCGCCGGCCCCGGTCTCCACGCCCGCCTTGGGCGCGAACGAGACCTGGGCGTCGCCGCCGTTGCTCTGCTGCCACTCGCCGGCCTCGCCCGAGCCCGGGACCGGAGCCACGCCGCCGCCGGACGCGCCGCCGCCCTGCGGGGCGCCCGCGCAGGTCCAGTCGGCGGTGACGGTGCCGTCGTCGAAGGACTTGCCCTCGTGCAGCTGCACCAGGTAGTCCCAGTACCGGCCGTCCTGCTCCTCCTGGTACGGGCCGTCGAGGATGTCGAAGTCCGGCGACCACACGCCGGTCGGCTGGCCCGCGGCGCAGGCGATGATCAGCACGCCGGTGCCGTCGCCGAGGTCGATGCCGTAGGCGGTGTCGTCCTCGTACGGCGGCTCCTCCGGGGCGCTGCTGGAGGTCGACGACGGCTCGCTCGACCCGGTGGTCGTCGTGACGGGCGTCGTCGTGGTGCCCGGGGTGCTGGTGAGGCTCGGCCGGCTGGTCGTGCTGGTGGCCGAGGACGTCGCGCTCGTCGTCTCGGCGGACGAGCTCGGCGCGGACGTCTCCGTGCTCTCCGGCGCGGCCGACGTCGTGGTGGTGACCTCCGGGGTCGTGCTCTCCTCGGCGAGCGCGGCCGGGGCCGTGGTGAGGGTGATCAGCGCACCGCTGATCACGGCCGCCGCGAGGCGGCCCAAGGGCTTACGCAAAGTGACTCCATGGTGTTGCTCGGAACGCGCGGTGACCCCGACCGCCCTCGGCGCGCGCGTCATCACTCTTCTGGCCGAGGGTCTCGCGTGATCTTCCCCGATTCCGGTCACAGGGAGAAACGAAAAGACATGTGACGGAAATTGTCCCGGAAATGTGTAACGCGGACGCCCTAATCGACGATCGCGAATCAACGCGTTACATCAAGGGACGATAACAGCGGTCCGCGGCCGTGACCAGGCCGGTCCGGCGCGAAAATTTCCCACGCGATCGGCGCCGGCAGCGGATCGCCAGGTGGAGGCGGTCACGGAGCGTGGCCCCTGGCCCGGCGGGAAAGCCCTTTCGGTCGATGTCGTGAACCGTTCACCGGTGCCAGCATGGAGAGATCCCGATCTTGAGCCGTTGTGAGGGGCGGCTCACAGCGGTCTTGGTCTCGTTTCAGTGCCAATTCGGGTACGGGCGAGGCACAGTGGGTATTGCGATTGTGCTTGCCGAGGTGGCAGAGGAAGGGGGATTAGACCGTGACCGGACCAATCGGGCGTTTCTGGCGGCGCCTGCACATCGGTCGCAACCCGTTGGCCAGAACGTCCGACCGGGTCGAGGCTGCGCTCCTGTTGGTGGTGGTGCTGGGGCTGCTCGTCGCGGTTCCGCTGGCGTTGTTCACCGGGTCCCGGACTTACGGGGGTCAGCTGGCGGTTTCCGAAGAGCAGCGCGCTTCACGGCACCTCGTGACCGCGACGCTGCTCGAGGACGCGCCGGCGCCGGTGCCGGCGACCGAGGGCGCGTTCTCGACCGGCAGCACGGCCGGGGTGCACGCGACGTGGACCTACAACGGCGGGGAGCCGAAGACGGGCATCGTGGCGGCCGACCCCGGCGCGACGGCCGGGTCGACGGTGCCGGTGTGGATCAACGACGCCGGTGACCCGGCGCCCGCGCCGATCAGCTCGACCGACGCGGCCACGACCGGCGTGCTGGCGGGGATCTTCGCCTGGCTCGTGGCGGCGCTCGTGCTGACCGTGGCGTACTGGATCACGCGCTTCGTGCTGGACCGCAGGCGCGCCGCGAGGTGGGAAGCCGAATGGGCCACGCTCGGCGACCGCTGGGCACGTTCCTGACTGTTCTTACTGGGGGCCTCTCACTGGGGTTCTGACACGCCGCTCGCGGGCATCCGACGAGGATGCCCCCTGCGGCGCTCCTCCGCTGCGGCGGACACCACCGGGGTGAGGGCTGCTGTCTTCGGCGCACGCCGCGGGGGTTGAGCGCTGCCGCCTTTGGTGCGTTCTCCGGTTCGTTGGTGCGAACCGCACGGCCGCTCGTGTTGCCGACCGCTGTTTCAGCGCACGCCACGGGGCCGGAGTCGGATGCTGATCGCTGCTGGCGCACTCCGCTCCAGCGGACACCACCGGGGTCGAGCGCTGCCGCCGTTGCCGGACTGGTGCGCACCCGCGGGGTGTCTTCCGGATCGTTTTCTGGCGCTGCTGTTGTCAGCGCACGCCGCGGGGCCGGAACTGGATGCTGATCCTCGGCCCGATAGGGCGGCTCGTCTTCGGGATGGCGTGCTCCCACGTCCGCTGGCACGAGCCGCCCATCACGATGAGGTCGCCGGGGCCCAGGAGTTGCCGCACGGTCGCCCCGCCGCCGCGCGGCCGCAGCAGCAAGCTCCGCGGCGCGCCGACCGACACGATCGCCACCATGGTGTCCTCCCGCGAACCCCGGCCGATCGTGTCGCCGTGCCACGCCACGCTGTCCCGGCCGTCGCGGTAGAAGCACAGCCCCGCCGTGCGGAACGGCTCGCCGAGCTCGTCCGCGTAGTGCCGGCTCAACGCGGCCCGCGCGTCGTCCAGCACCGGGTCCGGCAGGCGCTCGTCCTCGCCGTAGAAGCACAACAGCCGCGGCACGTCGACCACCCGGTCGTACATCCGCCGCCGCTCCGCGTGCCACGGCACGTCCGCCGCCAGGCGCTCGAACAACACGTCCGCGCCCGACAACCACCCCGGCCGCAGATCGATCCACGCGCCGTCGCCAAGTTCCGTGCGCCGCGTCTCGGTCAGGGACCCGAGCGAACATTCCTCGGCCTGACCGAACAGCGAACCCTGCAGCCCTGCGGTCATGACCCGAGGCTACCTCAAATCGAACGTGTGTTCTACCCGGTGCCGGATCGTCGAGCGGCCGGACCGGCCGGGAACTACAGCCGCTCCTGCAACGCCTCCGCCGCCGCGAGCAGATCCGCCGCCCAGCGCGCGCCCGGCTTGCGCCCTATCCGTTCCACCGGACCGGAAACCGACACGGCCGCGATCACGTTGCCCGCGGAATCCCGCACCGGCGCGGAAACACTCGCCACGCCCGGCTCCCGCTCGGCCACGCTCTGCGCCCACCCGCGGCGGCGCACCTCCAGCAGCGTCCGTTCCCCGAACACCGCGTCCGCCAAGATGGTGCGCTGCGTGTGCGGATCGGACCACGCGGCAAGCACCTTCGCGCCGGAGCCGGCCGTCATCGACAGCCGCGTCCCGATCGGGACCGTGTCGCGCAGCCCGCTCATCGGTTCCGCGGTCGCCACGCACACGCGCTGCACCCCGTCGCGCCGGTACAACTGGACGCTCTCCCCGGTGATGTCCCGCAGCTTCGGCAGCACCGAACTCGCCGCGTCCAGCAACGGATCCGCGGTGCCGCCCGCGAGTTCGGCGAGCGCGGATCCCGGGCGCCAGCGGCCGTCCGGACCGCGCCGCAGGAGCCGGTGCACCTCGAGGCCGACGGCGAGGCGGTGCGCGGTCGCGCGGGGCAGCCCGGTCCGGGTGCACAGTTCCGCGAGCCCGCACGGATCTTCGGCGACGGCCTGCAGCACGGCCACGGCCTTGTCCAGAACGCCGATACCGCTCTGCTGGTCAGAAGAGCTATGCTGTCCCACGACGCGATACTAGCTTCCCGGGATTTGGGAAGTCCAGAATCTGGGAAAATCGAACCCGAGGTCGCTGACGTTCCCGCGACGGTCCTCAGGTTCCTTTGCTCCCAATCAACCTCGTGGGAGGAGCACAGATGACCACCACGCGGCCGCGGACACTGGCCGAGAAGGTGTGGGAGGCGCACACCGTGCGCCGCGGTGAAGGAGCGGAGCCCGACCTGCTCTACATCGACCTGCACCTGGTGCACGAAGTCACCAGCCCGCAGGCGTTCGACGGTCTCCGGCTGGCCGGCCGCAAGGTGCGGCGCCCGGACCTGACCATCGCGACCGAGGACCACAACGTCCCGACAGTCGACATCGAACTCCCCATCGCCGACCCGGTGTCCCGCACCCAGGTCGAGACGCTTCGGAAGAACTGCAAGGAGTTCGGCGTCCGGCTGCACCCGATGGGCGACGCCGAGCAGGGCATCGTGCACGTCATCGGCCCGCAGCTGGGCCTGACCCAGCCCGGGATGACGGTCGTCTGCGGTGACAGTCACACCTCCACCCACGGCGCGTTCGGCGCGATGGCCTTCGGCATCGGCACCTCCGAGGTCGAGCACGTGCTGGCCACCCAGACCCTGCCGCTGCGGCCGTTCAAGACGATGGCCATCAACGTCGACGGCAGGCTCCGGCCGGGCGTCACGGCGAAGGACGTCATCCTCGCCGTCATCGCCAAGATCGGCACCGGCGGCGGCCAGGGCTACGTCCTGGAGTACCGGGGCAGCGCGATCGAGGCGCTGTCGATGGAAGCCCGCATGACGATCTGCAACATGTCGATCGAAGCCGGTGCCCGCGCCGGGATGATCGCCCCGGACGAGACCACCTTCGCCTACCTGAAGGGCCGCCCGCACGCCCCGCAGGGCGCCGACTGGGACGCCGCGGTGGAGAACTGGAAGTCGCTGCGCACCGACGAGGGCGCGGTGTTCGACGCCGAGGTCCACCTCGACGCCGACTCCCTGACCCCGTTCGTGACCTGGGGCACCAACCCCGGCCAGGGCCTGCCGCTGAGCGAGTCGGTGCCGGACCCGGAGCAGATCGCGGACGAGACCGAGCGGTTCGCCGCCGAGAAGGCCCTGTCCTATATGGACCTCAAGCCGGGCACCCCGCTGCGGGAGATCAAGGTCGACACCGTCTTCCTCGGCTCGTGCACCAACGGCCGGATCGAGGACCTGCGGGCCGCCGCGGACGTGCTCCAGGGCCGCAAGGTGGCCGAGGGCGTCCGGATGCTCGTCGTGCCCGGCTCGATGCGGGTGCGCCAGGCCGCCGAGGCTGAGGGACTGGACAAGGTCTTCCTCGACGCCGGCGCGGAGTGGCGCCAGGCGGGCTGCTCGATGTGCCTGGGCATGAACCCGGACCAGCTGGCCCCCGGCGAGCGCAGCGCGTCCACCTCCAACCGCAACTTCGAGGGCAGGCAGGGCAAGGGTGGCCGCACCCACCTCGTCTCGCCGCTCGTCGCGGCCGCCACGGCCGTCCGCGGCACGCTGTCCAGCCCCGAAGACCTGAACTGAAGGAGCCCCCACCACCATGGAGCCGTTCAAGACGCACACCGGCATCGGAGTGCCCCTGCGCAGGTCCAACGTGGACACTGACCAGATCATCCCGGCCGTCTACCTCAAGCGGGTCAGCCGCACCGGTTTCGAGGACGGCCTGTTCGCCGCCTGGCGGAGCGACGAGTCGTTCATCCTGAACCAAGAGCCGTTCAAGGCCGGCAGCGTGCTCGTCGCCGGTCCGGACTTCGGCACCGGGTCCTCGCGCGAACACGCTGTCTGGGCATTGATGAACTACGGCTTCCGGGTCGTCATCTCCTCCCGCTTCGCCGACATCTTCCGGGGCAACTCCGGGAAGCAGGGTCTGGTGGCCGCCCAGTGCGAGCAGTCGGACGTCGAGCAGCTGTGGAAGATCCTCGAGAACGACCCCGGCACGGAGGTCACGGTCGACCTCGAGGCGAAGACCGTGCGGGCCAAGGACTTCCAGACGACCTTCGCGATCGACGACTACACCCGCTGGCGGCTGCTGGAGGGGCTGGATGACATCGCTCTCACCCTGCGACACGCCGACGAGATCGACCGGTTCGAGTCGCAGCGTCCCAGCTGGAAGCCGGTGACCACCCCGGTGGCGGCCGGATAACACGAATTCCCTGCTCAGCAAGGGATTCGCACCCGGTCCCAGGCCGGGCACACCACGCCGAACGGCGCGCGGAAGGGCCCGAGAGGGTCGCTCAGGAGGCGGAAACCACGCCCCGCCTGCAGAAAAATTCCGCGCGCCGTTTGGAATTTTGGGCGAGTTGGTAATACCGTGTGCGTGAAGTCGGCCGATGTGGCCGTGTGACACGTAGTTCTTCATGGAGGACTGGAATGGCCAACAAGGCCCAGCTGATCGAGGCGCTCTCCGAGCGTCTGGGCGACAAGAAGGTTGCTTCCCAGGCGGTCGACAACCTGGTGGACATCATCATTCGCACCGTGCAGAAGGGCGAGAAGGTCAACATCACCGGTTTCGGTGTGTTCGAGAAGCGTGCCCGCGCGGCCCGCACCGCTCGCAACCCGCGCACCGGTGAGACGGTCAAGGTGAAGAAGACCAACGTTCCGGCCTTCCGCGCCGGCACGACCTTCAAGGACGTCATCAGCGGTGCCAAGAAGCTGCCGAAGGCCACGGCGGCGAAGCGCACGACGACTTCGACCCGCAGCGCTGCCGCTTCGACCCGCAGCACCGGCACCACCGCGTCGCGCTCGACGAGCTCGCGGGCCACCACCGCGAAGGCGACCACCACGCGTCCCACCGCGACCCGCAGCACCAGCACGCGCAGCCGCGCCGCGGCCGCCACCAAGACGGCGGCCCCGAAGGCCACGGCTTCGAAGACCACGGCGGCGAAGTCCACCGCGGCCAAGAAGACCACCGCCACCAAGGCGGCCCCGAAGGCCACCGCGGCGAAGACCACTGCCGCGAAGAAGACCACCACGACCCGGAAGAAGAAGTAAGCGCCGTAGCGATTGCTTCTCGGCAGGGCCCCCGCGGTTGTCCGCGGGGGCCCTGCCGCGTTTCGCGCCCCGAACCCGAGCTGGGTGGTCATCCCGTCGCCTGACACCGGCACGATCACCTTGGGCCAGGGCCGCAACCGCTGTGCTCACCGCAGGCCGGACATGCCAACCTTGCGGCCCTGGCTCAAGGTGATATGCACAAACCGGAAGGCGACGGGATGACCACCCAGCCACCCACCCAAGGTGACACGAGGGGCTCTTCTGTCATCCCGGAGCCTGCCCGTCCGGCGAGGACATCCGGGGAGTCCGCCCTGCGGGCGGTGCCCTGCGGGCGGGAGGCGCCTGACGGCGCGAGGAAGGTCGCCTTGGGTGCCGACCTCCCCCGCCCCCGATTCCTGATTGTGTGTCGGTCGCCGAGCAGCGGCGTCAAGGTACTCTTTCCCGCCTTGACGCCGCTGCTCGGC